>JBFEWT010000169.1:0-3648 GCA_041546225.1 Sulfurimonadaceae bacterium | reverse complement strand
GCTCGTAAGCAGATGGCGTAGCAGCGGACCGCGGTTCTCACGGTTCACCTCGATGACGCGCTGGGTAATAGCCTCGACCGTCGGCGCTTCCTCTTCCAGTGTGACCTCTACGGGATTTTGCGTTATCCTGGCGGCGATGGCGGCCATCTTTGGAGGGTACGTCGCGGAAAAGAGGAGGTTCTGACGCTTCGGTGGCACCGCTTCGAGCAGCAGGTCGAGCTCCTCGGCAAAACCGAGGTCGAGCATCTTGTCCGCCTCGTCAAGGATGAAGAACTCCAGCTTCGAGAGGTTCATCTGCTTTTTGCCCAGTACCTCAAGCAGACGGCCCGATGTCGCCACCACGATGTCGCACCCCTGCTGGATATCATAGAGCTGGTCGCCGATGCGTTCGCCGCCGATGATGCTCACGACCTTCGGCCTTGTCGGCAGGCAGGCGCCCAGCATCTCAAACGTGCGGGCGACCTGAAGCGTCAGCTCCCGGGTCGGTGTGAGCACCAGCGCCGTGATCTTCGCCTTCCCCTCGCCTCTGCGTCTGGAGAGCAGCTCCAGCACCGGCAGGACGAAACTGGCACTCTTGCCGCTGCCCGTCTGCGCCCTCGCCATGACATCGTGCCCTGCCAGCACAAGCGGGATGACCTTCTCCTGAATAGGCGTCGGCTCCGCATAACCGCTTTTTTCGAGTGCGCGCAGTATCTGCGGCGAGAGTCCGAGTGGGGAGAATGGCATAGGGTTTCCTCGTGTTGTTTGTGCGTATTTTAGGGGGTTTTGACTTTAGGGGAGGTTTGGCAAAAGGTTTTTTCTCCGTGTTTGCGCCTTTTGCCTACTGCATGGTTATGACCACTTTTCCTTTTTTGTGCCCTTGCGCAAAGTAGCGCATGGCTTCGGCCGTTTCGCCCAAGGGGAAGAGCCTGTCTACAACGACCTTGACGTTACCCGATGCTATCAGCTCCAGCAGAAGCGGCATCTCTTTGTTTGCTTTATGCATCAATATGCCCATTTTCCTGCTCCCTGCCATGGAGATCAACGGGCCCAGAAAGATGGATTGAAACGCCATGGCATCGGCGCCGCCCACCAGGGCGTACCTGCCGTCGGGGCTCAGTGCGCGCTTGCAGTCGAAAATGGAGTGATGTGCCTGCATATCGAGGATCAGATCATACTGCTGCGCGTTCGTGGTGAAATCTTCGTGTGTGTAGTCGATGACGTGGTCCGCACCCAGTGAACGCACAAACTCCATTTTCGCACCGCTGCAGACGCCGGTCACTTCGGCCCCGAGCGACTTGGCTATCTGCACGGCAAAGCTTCCCGCGCCTCCGGATGCACCGTTTATGAGCACTTTTTGCCCCCTGCGAAGCGCTCCTTTGATGTAAAGGCCCTGAAGCGCAAGCAGGCCGGCCTGCGGTATGGCTGCTGCATCTTCGAACGTCATGGTTTCGGGCTTTACGCTCAAGGCCTCTTCACGCGCACATACATACTCTGCAAACCCGCCGAACCCGCATCCGGAGAGGTCGCCGAAGACCGCATCGCCCGTACGAAAGCGCGTTACATCTTTGCCAACGGCCTCTACCTGTCCCGCGATGTCGCAGCCGAGTATCGTGATCTTTGTCGGCTTGAACAGCCCGGCCATCATGCGGTTTACGAACGGTATCCCCTGAAGGAGCTGCCAGTCCCAGTCATTGACCGATGCCGCATGCACTCTTACCAGTACCTCATCATCCCTGGGAGTCGGCATTGGCACCTCTGCAAGATGCAGTTCATCCGGTTGCCCGTAGTGTTTGAATACGACTGCTTTCATACCTTCTCTCCCGTTTCCATGGTTATGACGACATTGCCTCTTTTGTGCCCCTGCTCGACATACCTGTACGCCTCCACTATCTGCTCCAGCGGAAACGTTCTGTCAACCACGGCGCTGAACCTTCCCTCCTCTATGAGCTTCGTTATGAGCAGCAGACTTTTGCGTGTATCTACAGGTGTGGGGAATATAGTTTTCCTGTTTCCCAGCAGAGGTTTTATGACGGGCGTTATAAGCGGCAGGAAGATGTTTTGAGCCATATACCCAAGGTCTGATGAGATATAGACCCCTCCGGGTTTCAGCAGCTGCCTGCACTTGAAAAAGGAGCTTTTGCCGACACAGTCGAACACATACGCATAGCGCTGCGCATCCTGCGTAAAATCTTCTTGTGTATAGTCGATGACCCTCTCCGCCCCCAGAGACTTTACCAGCTCGATGTTGTTCGTCGCGCAGACCGCGGTAACGTGAACACCGAAATAGTTCAGCAGCTGAACGGCAGCAGAACCGATAGCTCCCGTCGCCCCGTTAACGAGGACACTCTCGCCTTTTTCAAGCGGTACTTTGTTTATAAAGTTGTACGCATAGTGCGCACCTTCAAAACTGCCTGCCGCCTGCTCATACGAGAGGTTCTGCGGCATAGTAACGACGTTCTCTTCGCTGATCGTCATATACTCGGCGTGAGAGCCCGACCCCTGGTCATGAAAGCCGAAGACCCTGTCACCCGTTTTCAGAGACGATACACCTCTGCCTACCGCTTTGACTTCTCCGGCAAACTCGGTTCCGGGAGTCTGGTTTTTCGGCTTAAACAGCCCTGTGACTATTCTCATGAAAAACGGCTTGGCCCGGATGGTCGCGCAGTCCGTTCTGTTGACCGTAGCCGCGTGCACTTTTATGAGGAGTTCGCCCTCTTTGGGAACAGGTTTTTCGATCTCGCACAACTCAAGTACTTCCGGTGGGCCATAGTGGGTATATACCAGTGCTTTCATGCCTCTTCCTCCCTGACTGCTTTTAGCAAATCATCTCATAACAGTTTACTACAATAGCCGCGCGCACATCATGCTTCCGAAGACTCGGCAAGCCTGCGGATGGTGCGCAGCATACGCTGCTCCATCAGAAAGTCGATGGGTTCTTCCAGGGCGAGCCCCAGCCGCTTGAGCAGTGTAGGCTCCCGCAGCTCTTCTATACAGCTGCGAAGAACAAGCCGGCACGATCCGTTCTGCCGCGGCTCGATATAGACAGACCACGACCGGCGCGGGTCGGGAGTGGCGGCTGTCGTAGCTCCTGAGAAACCGAAACAGAGGTAACGCGCTTGTGACAATGCTCCGACGGGAATGCCGGGTGCCTTGGGGTGCAGCTTGATCTCTGCCCCAAGCGTAAGCGACTGGCAGGAAGGAAGCACGGCTTCCACGTTCTTTACAGGGATACCCGCCATGCGTTCAAAAAGCTCGTAAGAGTAAAAACCGGCGCGCCCCAACCCGAACTGCACGACCCACGACCAGACCGTTTCTGGTGATGCATGGACATCTACCGCGCGGGTAAAAGCGGTAGCCGCCGATGGTGCGAGAGCGTCCCCCGGCCATGTTTGCGAGCACTCTGCTGCGGTAGCGCCCCAGTTACCGAGCCACCGTTTGGACAGCGGCCACGACAGAAGGATAAGCGGCAGCAAAACGAACCCTTCGACTCCTTCGAGTATAAAGCGGAGCCTGCTTCGGTAAACAGTCTCGGTTTCCATCTATTTTCCTCCACACCTGCTTTGAACACGTCTCTTCATCACAGTTTACTATAATAGCCGCTCACATGCAAAAATGTACCGCTTGCCCGCCATAGCCGCTTTTTAACCTCACTGCTTCTGCAGCACG
>JBFEWT010000032.1:0-19567 GCA_041546225.1 Sulfurimonadaceae bacterium | reverse complement strand
TTTGGAATTTTAGGAAAATCTCTGCATACTTTTCAGCACTTGCAATAGCAAGTTCCTCAACTGACCCGACACGCTTTTTTGGTTACTTTTTTTGCAAGAAAAAAAAGTGACAAAAGGTTTTGAAGATTGAATTGTTAAAACAAATTATTCTAATTTCTCAATAGAGTAATATCTACCCCATTGCGCCCCTTCTTATATCCCTTAACATACTCCACAATCATCCCGTGAAGCCACGCATACACCTTCGGCAGTTCTTCTTCGCCGAATACATTGGAAAGCGAACACCACGATTGCAGGTCGTCATACTCCTCAAACTCCATGCCAAGCGCGTTTAGCAGTCTCGCCGTGTACGCATCTACGACCATGACAGGCCGCTGGCAGGCGTAGCAGAGGATGGAGTCCGCCGTCTCCTTGCCGATGCCCTTCTGGTCTAACAACCACTCCCGGTCCACCTCGAAACAGAACGTTTCAAAATCGCCGAACGATTCGATGATGGCACTGCAGAGGAGTTTGAGGTATTTCGCTTTGCTTTTAAAGAGTCCGCTGGGCTGAATGAGGAGCATAAGCGTCTCGAGGTCGCAGTTATGAAGCGCATGCAGATCGAGAAGGTAATTGGCGCGGAGGTTGTCCAGCGAGACCTCTACGCGGCTCCATTGGCTGTTCTGGGTAAGGATGGCACCTACTATGACCTCGAAGGTACCGTAAGCGGGCCACCACATGGGCGGTTTGTTCTTTAGCAGCTCTTGCGCGCTCAGGCACTCAAAGAGCTCGCAGGCGTCACTTATCATCCTCGCTCCACGCCTCGGTGATGATCTCTTTGCCGTTATCGAAGCTTTTGACCTTGAAGGCACGGACACATCTGCCCTCTTCAAGTTCCATCACTGCCATCTGCAGTATCTTCTTGCACTTCTCGGCTACTTCAAAACGTCCCGGCATGCCGGTGAGAAAACGCTCTACGGGTACCTTGGCATCCATTCCGATGACATTGTCGCGGCAGCCCGTAAGCCCCATGTCGGTCATATACGCCGTGCCGTTGGCGATCTGGAAGTCGTCGGTCCCGACGTGGGTGTGCGTACCGATGATACCGCTGACGCGTCCCTGAAGCATCATCATCATCGCCCGCTTCTCGCTGGTCACTTCGGCATGAAAGTCCAGAAAGATATGTTTCACACCTTCATTTTCAAGCTGCTCTACGGCCTGCTGTGCACAGCGAAAGGCGTTGTCGACATACGGCATGCCGTAGTGGCCCATGATGTTAAGTACTGCAAGACGTTCATCGCCGACACTGTAGACCTTGCAGCCCGTACCGGGTACGCCCTCGGGGTAATTGTGCGGGCGCAGCAGTTCAAGCGCATCCAGCAGCGGGATGATCTCTTTTTTGTCCCAGGTGTGGTTGCCGCCGGTCATCACATCAATGCCGGCATTGAAGAGCTCTTTGGCATTTTTCGTGGTCAGGCCGAAACCGTGCGAAGCGTTCTCGTAGTTGGCGATGACAAAGTCTATGCCGTGCGCTTCGCGAAGGCGTTTGAGATGCTCTTTGATCATAACGCGGCCCGGACGGCCGACGATATCGCCGATAAATGCTATTTTCATATCTATCCTGTCAAATCAGTGGTGACATAGTATCAAAACCGGTAGGTAATATCAATCCACGGCAGAAACGGCAGCTCTTCGTAATAGCCGACCTTGTTGTAGTTCTCGTCATAGCGTATGCCGCTGACGTTGCCGTGGTTGGTGACGTTCATCAGCTCGAACGACCACTCCAGCTCCCCGCCCGTAACACGTCTTTGCTGCGCGATCTTGAGGTTGAGCGTAAAGTAATCCTCCAGCCGTTCGCCGAAGGGTTCGCCATAAAGCGGGCGCGTCCTGCCCGTACCGTCGACATAGGTACCGACGATGGCCGTGTAGGGCTTGCCGCTGTGGTATTTCATGAGCGTCGAAAAAGACCACGTCTTCCAAAAACGCATCCCGCCAAGCAGCTGCAGGGTGTGCGGCACCTCGCCGTAGAAGCGGTAAAGTTCATCATACTGCGCATTGATCTCGCGTTCGGAACGCAGGTAGGTATAGGCGAGAAAACCGTAGAGATCCCCCTTGCGGACCTTCGCACTCACGTCGACGCCATAGGCGTACCCCTCGCCTTCGTTGGCATACTGGGTCGCATTATCCTCGATGGCGAGCGCTTCGAAACGTTTGTAATAAGGCTCGATACTCAGCGTCGTACCGTTGGCGAAACTGCGGTCATAGTGCAGGATGTAGTGCCATGCCCGCTCGCTTTTCAGCGCTTCATTACCCAGTTTTTCCACCGTCTTGTAACCGGGCGGATGCTGGGTGTACAGGCCCGTCGAGAACGAGACGTTACTCACCCCGTCAAGCGCATAGACGGCCGACAAGCGCGGGTCTATATGGCTGCCGAGATTGAGATAGTCGCTGTAACCGTATCGCACGCCGTATCGCAGCGTCAGGGCATCGCTGACACTGTAGATATCTTCGAGGAAGAGCGAAAGGTTGTTGGCAGTGACGTTTTTACGGATGTAATACTTGTCCGCCGTCGTAAAGTCAAAGTCGATATCTTCGGGGCCGCCCACGTCGGAGACATTAAGCTCAAGCGGTGTGAAACTGTGCTGATACTCCCCGCCGGCAACGATGCGGTGTGCACCGTAACGGTAGGTGCTCTGGTGAAACACTCCGCTAAGCTGCGTCTCTATATCGACGTAGAAGTTCTCGTAAAAACGGCTCTTCGTGCGGGAGTTCATATGGTACGCCAGTGTATTGGCCTGATAATCGAGCCCTTCATACTGCCAGCGCAGGCCCACACTGTTAAAACCGCGCTGCGAATCGATGTTGCCCGTAGCGAGCGGGTCTTTTTCGGCGTTGGCGTAGGTCGCTATCTCAAGGCGGTCATCGGCGTTGATGCTCTCTAGGGAGAAGAGGTTCTTCCCGTCGGGGCGGTAGGTAAGGTAGGCGGTGATATCGTAGTAGTTGGGGAACTGCGTATAGGTGACGTTATCATCTTCGCTCAGGGTTCCGGTAGTCTTCCCGACAGCATCGAGGAAGAGGTCGAAATAGCTCCGGCGCGCACCCAGATAAAACGACCACTCGTCGTTCAGCGCGACATTCATACTTGCCGAAGCGTCATAGATACCCATGTGCCCCATGGCGCTGTTTTTGGGTTCGGGGTACTTGGGTGTCACGTCGATGACCCCGCCCATCGCATTGCCGTAGGTGACGTCGTAGCCGCCAAGGTACGCATCGATCTGCTCCATCGCGTCGGGTGCGATGACGGAGTGGATGCCGAAGAGGTGGAAGAGGTAGCCGATGGGGAGATGGTTGAGCGTCGTGACGGACTCTTCGGGTTTGGAACCGTAGATGTAGAGTTCGCCCGAAGTGTCACCCATGCTGGTGACACCGCCGACGGTTTTAAGCGCTTTGACCGGGTCGCCCTGAACACCTGGGATGAACATCGCCTCTTCGGCCGTCAGGCGCTTCTGCCCCGGGGCTTTCTCGATGTAGTTGGGGGTCTGAAGGTACTCCGGCTCTTCGTAGACCGACGAGAACGTCTGCGTCGGTTCGGTGGCTTCTTCTGTGACATCCACTCTTCCGATATCTTCGGCCAACAGCGATGAGAGCATAATAGTAAGCAGCCAGAACGTACGCACGTTACCCCTCCCGCATCTTTGTCTGCACGGCGATGTTCTCGATACCGTGCTGTTTCATGATGTCCAGCACCTCTATGAAGCAGCGGTGCGCAGAGTTTTCGTCTGCGCCGAGCTGGAAGATCGCTTTTTCGTCACCCTCTTTCAGCGAGGTCAGCTTCGACCCGAGCGTATCGAGGGCAATGCGCTTGGCATCGAGAAAGAGCGAACACTCCCTGTCGATGTTGACGACATAGGTATGGCGCTTCTCATAGTTCTGCGTTGTGCTCGAGGCTTCAGGCAGGACCAGTTCGATCACTTTCAGCTGCAGAAAACTCGTGGTCGTCACGAAGAAGATAAGCAGGACCAGCAACAGGTCGATCAGGTTGATCGGGGCGATGTCGAGGTGGACATCGACGCGGCGGCGGTTACGCCTCACGGCTGTCCCTTATGAGTACGTAGAGTTTCTCCTCGAAGCGTGTCACGAAGCGGATCGCCGTAAACTCGAAACTTTTATAAAAGATCATCGCGACGACTGCGACGCTGAGACCCGCCATCGTATCTATGAGTACCTCTTTGATACCCGAAGCGATCATCGCCGGGTCGTTCAGACCGACGGAACCTACCCCCTGAAAGACGTGCCAGACACCCAGAAACGTACCGATGAGCCCCAGCATCGGGCTCAGCACCGCGATGAGCCCCAGAATGGAGACGTAGCGCATCATATACTGCTCGAAGACTTCGAGTTTTACCCCCACGTTGGCGTTAAAGAGCGCTTCGCTTTTCGCATCGAACGCATTCACCTCTTCAAGCAGCTGACGCACTTTTCCGTCATTGAGTTCGGAGACCTGTGCGAGTGTTTTCATCTTCGACATCTGCTTGATGTTCTTGTAGGAGCGGTAAAACTGGTAGAGTTTTTCCAGAACGATCACAAACATAAAAAGCACCGCGACCAGCAGTATCTTGACGACCCAGTCGTTTTCCAGCCAAAGTGTATAGATATTCATTCTCTTATTCCTTAATCGTATAGTTTATCGTAATTGTCATCTCCAACGGAAATTCCATCCCCACCGGCGGCTTTTCAAAGGCGGTGATGGCGTTGAAGATCTTTAACGCCGCCCGGTTCAGCGAAACGTAACGGCTCTCCTCTTTGATCGCATACTCCAGAAGACGCCCCTGCGCGTCCACACGGAATGTGACGCTAACGTCCCCCTCCTGACGGAAACGCAACGCTTTTTTCGGATAGCGTTTTTTCGATGCGATATGGTTTCTGACTATGGCATAATAGCTCTCTTTGAGCTGCTCGACGTTCACCGTAGGCACGGCGGGCTCAAGGGGAACGCTCTCTTCGGGCAGCTCTTCGGCAGGCTCCTCTTCAACCGCTTCGATGACCTCTTCTTCTATCACTTCGGGCTCAGGCTCCGGCGGCGTCAGGGGTTCGGGCTCTGGCAGAGATTCGGGCTTGGGTTTTTCTACAGGCTTGGGTTTGGGCTTAGGTTTTTCGACGGGTTTTGGCTTTGGTTTTTCAACAGGCTTCGGTCTGGGTACGGGCTGGGGCTCGACAAGGGTAAGCTGGACCAGCGATTTTTGCACTGCCGCTGCCGAAGTGTACTCTTCAGAGAACTCCGGCAGCGGCATGAAAACGATCCCGGCAGCCAGCAGCAGATAGATTACCCAGCGAAACCTCATACTGCCGCCTAGAGTTGCTTCGGCTTCGCCGTACGCAGGTAGTGCAGTACCGCCCGCATGACATCATCATCATCTTTGGAGTCGGACTTGAGAAGCTCTTTGGAGCCGTTTTGGTACTCGATGTTGATGTTTTGGCCATAGTTGCTGACGACTTTGATCTTCTTCTCAAGTGCGAGCAGTTTGATGACCATCACCTCGAAGAACTGCTTGGTCACCGTATCGAGCTTGCCGAAACGGTCGATACTCTCCTCTTCGATCTCATACACCTCGTTTGGCGTCTCGCAGTGGCTGAGACGGCGGTAGAGTTCAAGTCTCAAGCGGTCTTCGCTTACGACCTCTTCGGAGATATAGGCACTCACCGCCAGCTTGATATCGACCTTGGCACGCTGCTGCTCTTGCTTGTTGCTCAGCTCTTTGATGGCGTCTTCGAGCATACGCAGGTAGAGCGTGTAGCCGATGTTCTTGATGTGGCCGCTCTGCGCATCGCCGACAAGGTTGCCCCCGCCGCGGATCTCGAGGTCATGGTAGGCAAGCACGGAACCGCTGCCGAGGAAGGAGTTGGACTCCAGCGCCACGAGACGTTTTTTCGCCTCGTCGGTCAGCTGCTCTTTGTCCTCGACGATAAAGTAGGCGAAGCCCTCGATGTGCCCGCGCCCCACCCGGCCGCGGAGCTGATGGAGGTCGGCAATGCCGAAGCGGTCGGCACCGTCGATGAGCATCGTGTTGACATTTGGCATATGGATACCCGATTCGATGATGGAGGTGGCCAGCATGAGGTCATACCCGCCCTCTTGGAACTTGAGCAGTTCTTTCTCCGTCTCGACCGCAGAGACCTTCGAGTGCAGCATCAGTATGCGCAGTTCAGGCAGCAGCGCTTTGAGCTCGCCCATCTTGATCGGCATCTGGTCGATGGAGTTGTAGACATAAAAGACCTGTCCGCCCCGGCGCAGTTCGCGCAGTATGACCTCTTTGACCAGCTTCTCGTCATACGCTTTGACAAAGGTACGCACCCCTTGACGCTCGCTCGGCGGCGTCATGAGCGTACTCATCGTCTTGATGGAGCTCATCGCCTGGTTGAGGCTTCGCGGGATAGGGGTGGCGCTCATGCTGAGCAGGTGGACATTCTCATGCAGCTGCTTAAGCATCTCTTTTTGCTTGACACCGAATTTATGCTCCTCATCGATGATGACGAGTCCGAGGTTTTTAAACGTCGCCCCGAACAGTGCGTGCGTACCGACGACGACGTCAATGGTGCCGTCACTGAGGCCTTGCAGCACCGACTTCTTCTCCTTTGCCGTGACGAAGCGGTCAAGCTTGCTGAAGCGTATATCCATCCCCTCGAAACGTTCCACCAATGAGCGGTGATGCTGGGAGCTGAGCAGTGTCGTCGGCACGATAAGTACGGACTGGTACCCCGCCTTGGCTGCGGCGTAGATGGCGTTCATCGCCACCTCTGTCTTGCCAAAGCCCACATCGCCGCTGAGAAGGCGGTCCATGATATGCCCCGAGCTGATGTTCTGCAGGATCTCGCTGATAGACTTTTCCTGATCTGCCGTGTATTCGAAGCCCGCGCTCTGCTGAAACGTCTCGATGGTCTTCTTCTCGTATGCTATGACCGGGGCTTTGATGAGCGCGCGCTGTGCCGCGGTGTTGACGATCTCCGAAGCGATCTCGAAGAGGCGTTTTTTCACCTTCTCCTTCAGACGCCCGAAACTCCCTTTCCCAAGGCGGTCAAGTACCGGAAGCGAACCCGAAGAGGCGATGTAGCGGTCGATGGTCTCAAGGTTCTCTACGGGCAGCAGTACCTTGTCTTCTCCCTGATAGCGGATGACGACGAAATCTTTTACCCCGCCGAGTATCTCCGCCTGTTCGATCGCTTCGAAAATACCCACGCCGTAATCTTCATGTACGACATAATCGCCCGGTTTAAGATCATCGAGCAGGATGGTCGTCTTGCGGCGACGGCGTTTTTTAACCGGTTTGTTGAGGGAGATGACGACTTCATCGCCCCCGATGATGTTGACGATATACGGAGCCGTCACGATGGTGTAGGGCTTGGTGTCGAAGATGCCAGCCTGTTTTATCTGCGCCTCGTTCAGCGCGATGATGGTGATCTTCTTGTTGGCATGTACCTGCAGCAGCGTCGAGACGTCGGTGACGGCGAGGTCGGTATAGCGGCTTGACTCCGCCAGAACCGGCAGCGCTTCAAAAACGGAGCGCTCGGTCTTCGGATCGTTGATCGCATAGGCATCGTCAAGCAGGTAGCCCATCGGCTTGCTCATAGAAGCGTTTTTGCCCTCCAAGAACGGCACTGCATGCTCTCCGAGATGCCAGAAGCCAAGCGAAGCGATATCTTTAACGAAACTGTCGCTTTCACTCTTCTCTACCGCTTTGCTCAGCGCTTCGTAAGCCTCTTCATCCAGACTGAAGAACGCACTCTGCACCTCCACACTCTCGATCTCCTCTTTCAGGGTACGCTGTGTCTCACACTCAAAGGGCTTGATCTCCTCAATCTCGTTATCGAAAAGCGAGATGCGCACGGGGTTCTCAAAGCCCGCGGGAAAGATATCGATGATGTCGCCGCGGAACGAGATCTCGCCTTCGACCTCGACGATATCGACAAAGCTGTAACCCCAGCGTAGCATCTGCTCTTTAAACGCCTTAAGGTCGATCGTATCGCCGAAAGCCAGGCTGGTACCGCGAAGCAGCTGCGCACGCGGAAACGGAAAAAGCAGGGTCTTGAGCGGTGAGATGACAAGAGGTTTCTCGGCCGCGTCATAGTAGCGGCGCAATGCGGCGAAAAGCTCATGCAGCTCTTCGCTGAATGAGCGAAGGTCGTCCAGGTAAGCCGCGCGGAAATCCGGGAAAACGACACAGGGACGCTTGAAATAGGCGCAGATGTCAGAGAGCTCGTTCGCCTCTTTGGCATCCTCGCAGATGATAAGTTCATACGGATTTTTTGGTTCGGATCTCAGGTATTCGAACAGATGGCTCTGTGCCATTACTCCCCTTCATTGCTATAGACTGATGCACAACCCTCCAGCAGGTATCACGCACCGGTCTTTAAAATAGTGGTGTAATTTTAACAGAGTAATGTTATGTGAGTGTTAACTGTTGCGATTTGAAAAAGATTGATGCGCCGAAGCGCTTACTCTTCCTCTTGGAACAGTTCTGTCGTACTGCCTGTATTCTTGCTCTTGCTTTTGCTCTCGCCCTCGAACTGTCCCTTGGGTTCTATGACCAGTTCTGTCGATACGATGGAACCCAGTACCTGCCCGGCCGCTTTTATCTCAACGCGTTCGGCATCGACACTTCCTTCAAGTCTACCCTGTACGAAGAGCTGCTCAGAAGTGACTTCCCCTCTGATCTTGCCGTTTTTCCCGATGGTGACCGTCTTGCTCGAGCGGATAGTCCCCTCAAACTCTCCGTCTACAAACAGGTCGCATTCAAGGTTCAGTTCGCCCTTGAAAGCAGCACCTTCGGTGACGATGGTGGTACTGCCGCCGGCTGCTCCCGTTGGGTTATCGCTGTGATTAAAGATTGCCATGGTACGCGTTTCTCCTTTTCGAATATTTGAGTATAGTTCTCCTGGTCCCATTTTACGAACCAGTACGGGTTCAGCGGACGCTGAATAAAACGTACCTCGTAATGCAGGTGGGGACCGTTACTCATACCGCTGTTGCCAGTATAGCCTATCAGGTCCCCTTTTTTGACAAATTCGCCCGCTTTGACGGCGATCTTTTTCAGATGGCCGTAGTAGGTCTTGAACCCGAAGCTGTGATCGAGGATGATCAGTTTTCCGTAACCGCTTTTTTTATGATCTGCCGCATACTCCACTGCCGCATCTGCCGTCGCGTAGATCGGTGTCTTCATCGGCGCTTTCATATCTGAGCCGCGGTGGAACTCGCGTGTTTTGAGTGTAGGGTGCGTCCGGTAACCGAACTTGCTCGTAATACCCTTATACTCGACAGGAGAACCGCTGGGGACATACTGAAAGATCTTCGCCCTGTCCGAAGAGGTCAGGGTCGCCATGTCCGCACGCTCTACCAGCGAAACGTTCTGTGCCGGCGAGAGGCCGATAAGCTCTTCGATGTTCTCAAGGCGGTCGCTGACGACACTCAGTTCCTCTTTTTTATCGTTAAGCGCCTGTTCCGTGGCGGCGTTAAACTTCTGCAGGGCGTCATTACGGTAGAGCAGCTGATCTTTTTTCTCTTCGAGGGTATCGAGCGAGTTGTTCAGGTAGATGATGGAGAATGTCCCTATCACCAAAACGGCAAGCAGCAGTGTCACGCCGTAAAATGCCACCCGTTTTATGATCTGGTGCAGCGTATACTGCTTCACCCCGTTTATATCCTGAATAGTAATGGTAAATTTATTATGCATAATACTCTTTTAAAAATGTCTCTACAACACTGAATGAACCGAATACCAGGTAACGCTCATCCTCTTTGACCCCGTCAAAACCGGCATGGGCGATATGGCGTGCATCCAGCGCTGCTTCAAGCATGGAGCGCTCTTCGATACGTCCGTCATCGACGTCGATGATCTCGACACGTTTGATGACAGGTTTGAGAAGCGTCAGGATGTCGCCGTACGCCTTGTCTTTGTAACTGTTATAGACCAGTACCACTTTTTCGGGATAGAGCGTGTTGCAGATCGCTTCTGCGGCAAGCGCATTGTGACCTACATCGACACTCACCTGTTCATTCAAAGCGCTTAGACGGCCGAACAGCCGCCCCGCTTCAAACCATTCGCAGCGGTAAGCGATACCCAGAACCTTCAACGCCCCGATGGCCAGCAGCAGGTTCTCCTGCAGGTAGCGCGGCATATTGGCGCTCTTCGCGATCTTTTCAACGCAACTATGATCGGCAGGTGTCAAAATATCTTGAATACGGTGAGATTGCGTTCTTTTCTCTTTCGCTATTATATCAAAGTGTTCATAGACTTCACTATGGCGCTGCAGGCCGATGAGTGCGGCCGGTCCCATACTCCTGAGTTTTGTCTTGGCGATCGCGTCGATATCGCTCCCCAGAAAAGCCTGATGGTCAAAATCTATCGGGGTAAACACGGAGAGCTCTTTGGCAAAGACGTTCGTCGCATCATGTTCGCCGCCCAGTCCCGCTTCGAGCACCACCCATTCGCACGTTTCAAAAAGCAGCATCGCCAGCAGCGTCGTATACTCAAAATAACTCAGCGCCCCGGCCATCTCCTCATCAAGCATCTCCAGCAGTCTGGAGTGAGCCTTCTCAAGTGCCGCATCGCTGACATCTTCGCCGTTTAGCCAGATCCGCTCATTAAAGCGGAGGATATGCGGCGAGGTGTAGTGCCCGACACGGCATCCGCTTTGCACGAGTGCATTGGCGAGAAAGCGGCCTGTCGTCCCTTTGCCGTTTGTCCCGACGAGATGAATCACCTTCGGTACCTTCAGCCTCTCTTTTACCGAGGCATAGGCCCTTGGCATCCGTGTATAATCGATCTCGTCATAATAGAGGGGTTTGGCATCGAGAAACTCCGCTAGACCCATACTACGCACCTGGGCCTGCATTACAGATTCGGTTCGACACGGTTGCGGCCTTTCTTCTTGGCATCATAGAGGTGCTGGTCCGCAGAGTTGACGGTCGCCTTGAGCGAAGGGAAGTCCTTGCGCTGTGCGACGCCGCAGCTGACGCTCACTTCCATGCGTGTATCCTTGTACATAAAGCGCGTCTTCAGGACCTGCTCGTTCACTTTCCGCGCAAAAGTCACCGCACCTTTGAGGTCGGTGTCGCTCAGCAGTCCCATAAACTCCTCACCCCCGTAACGTCCGATGATGTCTACCGTACGGCCAAGATCTTTCAGGATCTTTCCAAATGCCGACAACACCGCGTCCCCCGCTTCATGCCCATAGGTATCGTTGATCTTTTTAAAATGGTCAAGATCGAACATGACAATGGAAAAATTACGCCCGTAGCGGTCAAACTCGCCCTCTTTGATCTTCAGATTCTGCTCCAGCGCACGCTTGTTGTAGAGCTTGGTCAGGAAATCTTCCGTAGAGGCTTTCTGCGCTGCTTCAAGTTGTGCTTCAAGCTCATGGACACGCTTGTTGAGCATGCCGACCGTGCTGTTATGTTCACGCAGGTCATGACTCAGCTCTTCGGTCTTCTGCTCAAGGGTCACGACGATCGTATAGAGCTTGCTGTGCGCTTTGGCAAAGTCGCTCTCCTTGAGTCTTTCGAGCCCTTCAAGCTCATGTTTGATCTGCTGTATCTCTACGTTGGAGTGGTCGCTGCGTTCAATGAGTTCGATCAGCTGGGTCGAGAGTTTGTCGAGTACCGTATCGAGCGACTCGACCATCTCTTTGAGGTTCTGCTTGTCCAGTGCGATACGCAGTTTGATCGCCTGTTTGACCTCTTCGACGACACTCTGGGAGGTAAGCATCTGAGGATGGCTGCGAAGCTCGCCGCTCAGCGTGGCTATCTGGTCATTCACACTCGATGCGATCGAGGGGACAAGCGAAGCGACAAGCAGTGAAGAAGCGATGTTCAGATCGCCCCCGCTTTGCTCCGCCTTGCCAAGGGTGAGCTGTTCTACCGTCTTTTTAAGGTCGCCGCTGTCGACACTGCCGTATGGCGCAAAGCGCTGCAGAAAACTGGAGTCGTAAAGGGTCAGGAAATTGATCCATGCCTGTCTGTAGTGTTCAAGCTGCTCGGTAGAGGTCTGTTCGTCAATGGCGAGTATCGTCTTCTTGGCCAGGTCGGTTGCTTCGGCGTTGTGCAGGACTTCCACTGCCTGCAGAATACGTTTGGAGAGTGTGGACTGCGCATGCAATAGTTCGGCGCACTGTGAAGGCTGCATGCGGTTGAGTTTGGAGATGAGGAAACGGATCAGTTCCTGCGTCGTACGGATGCGGTACTGTTTGATCTCGTTTTGATAATGCGATTCGAGGGTATTGAGGTATTTATCGACCTGGTTGCAGTCTTCGACAAGAATACCCGCTTTCTTCGCCTCCGCACAAAAGGCTTCGGCATAAAAATCGGGCGTCAGCATCTTGCCTTCGCGTTTTAAACGTTCTATAGCACGTTTGATGATCTCGTTAATCGTCATTATCTGCCCTCTTTTCGAACTCCCTCTGCCGCAACCTGCGCGACAAAGCTGTCTATCGCTTTTTGTGCACTCTTGTTGATGGCCTCATAGCGCAACTGGTCGGAGATGATAGCATTCGGTTCTATCGTAAAGTCGTACGTCCCTTTGGCGACATAGACTTTCGTCGTCTCGCCGCTGATACGGTCGATCTGAAGCGTTATGCGTGTACGGTATGAGATGACATACCCGTGTAAATCATATTGTAGCGCAGAAAAGGCGATATTTTTCAGCTTTATCTGCAGGTGCGTCCGGGCTTTGGAGCGGTGTGTCAGAGAAGATTTAAAACGGGTGATGACCGCCGTATCCAGCGCATCCTTGATGGCGACACTGTTTTCGGGGTCCTGCAGGGCGATGATGACCTGCGTACTGATCTTCTCATCCATGACCTCTTTGGCGTAATGCGCACTGGGTTTGTAACCGCATCCGCTCAGCAGCAAAAGAAGCAGGGTGATGAAAAAAGTACGCACCTTCACCGTTAACCCTTGATGACGATGTTGACCAGTTTTTTCGGGACAACGATCTCTTTGACGATCTCTTTGCCCTCGATCCATTTGGCGATGGCTTCCTTGGCAACGGCCAGGATCGCCTCTTTGTCGTCGTTCACGCCGACCTCGATCGACGCACGGTTCTTGCCGTTTACGGAGACGCCCATCGCGATGGAATCGACGACGAAGACCTCCTCTTTGATTTCCTGCGCACAGAGGTTGGCACGCTTAAAGAGTGTCGTACTGAGCTCCCACGCAAGATGCGGAACAATCGGTTCCATAATACCCAGAAGCACCCAGTAGCCTTCCGTCCAGACATCCGCATTGCTCTGTTCGGCCAGTGCGTTCATCGCTTCCATGACACCCGCGATCATCGTATTGAAGGTATAGCGCTCGTCAAATACCTCTTTGGAACGCTGCAGCGCCTCGTAGACCTTCTTGCGTGCGGCTTTCTCCTCTTTGGAGAGTGACGCATGATCGATGACCGGCAGCATTTCGCACGCAACGGCGTTGCTGCTGCGTTCGCTCAGGCGTTTAAGGAAGCGGAATGCCCCTTCGACGGCACTGTCGTTCCACTCGAGCTCCTGTGTCGGCGGTGCGGCGAAAAGGATGAAGAGGCGCGCGGTATCGGCACCGTACTTCTCGATCAGGGCATCCGGGTCGACCGTGTTGCCCTTGGACTTGCTCATCTTCGCACCGTCTTTGAGTACCATTCCCTGCGTCAGGAGGCGGTCAAACGGTTCATCGCAGTTCGTATAGCCGAGGTCGCGCAGTACTTTGGTAAAGAAACGCGCATAAAGCAGGTGCAAGATCGCATGCTCGATCCCGCCGATATAGTGGTCGACGTTCATCCAGTACTCAAGCTCTTTCGCATCGAACGGCTGATCCTGCTGAATACCTTTGGAAGCGGTATAGCGCAGGAAGTACCATGACGACTGCACAAACGTATCCATCGTATCCGTCTCGCGCGTCGCATCGTCACCGCAGTGCGGGCATTTGCACTGCTTCCATGTCGGGTGGTGTTCAAGCGGGTTGCCCTCACCTGTGATCTCGATATCATCCGGCAGTGCGATAGGAAGGTTCTCTTTTTTCTCCATCACGACACCGCATTTGTCACAGTGGATGAACGGGATCGGCGCACCCCAGTAGCGCTGACGGCTTACGCCCCAGTCTTTAAGGCGGAAGTTGACGACACGCTGTCCCACACCCTCTTGTTCGAAATAGCCCATGATCGCTTTTTTCGCCGCATTGGAATCCATCCCGTCAAACTTGTCGGAGTTGAAAAGGACGCCCGGTTCCGTATAGGCTTTGCCTTCAGGCGCTTCACCCTCTTTGGGTCTGATGACCGCATTGACCGGAAGGTCATACTGCATTGCAAAATCAAAGTCGCGGTCGTCATGCGCCGGTACCGCCATGACGGCACCCGAACCGTAATCCATCAGGACAAAGTTCGCGATCCAGACCGGGATGCTCTTGCCGGTGAGCGGATGAATGACGGAGAGACCGAGGTCGATCCCCTTCTTCTCTTTCTGGCGGTCGATGGCACTCGCATTTTTCATGGCGATGATCTCTTTGGCCGTCGCTTCATCAAAAAGGTTCTTCTCAAGCATATGCGTGACAATATCATGCTCTGCCGCCAGTGCCGTATAGCTGACGCCGTAGATCGTATCGGGGCGGGTCGTAAAGACGTCGAACTTCTCCCATGTCTCGCCAAGCTTCTCTTTGCTCGCATCGTCGAAATGGAGGTCGAACTCGAGGCCTGTTGACTTGCCTATCCAGTTCTCCTGCATCGTCAATACCTGGCTCGGCCACCCCTTTTCAAGCTTTTTAAGGTCACCCAGCAGCTGATCGGAGTAATCAGAGATCTTCAGGTAATACTGGAACATCTCTTTTTTGACCACTTCCGTGTCACAGCGCCAGCAGCAGCCGTCGACGACCTGCTCGTTCGCCAGGACGGTCTGGTCGTGCGGGCACCAGTTCAGGAACCCTTTTTTACGGTAGAGAAGGCCCTTTTC
Organism: Sulfurimonadaceae bacterium; assembly: GCA_041546225.1. Taxonomy (GTDB): domain Bacteria; phylum Campylobacterota; class Campylobacteria; order Campylobacterales; family Sulfurimonadaceae; genus JBFEWT01. The sequence continues at coordinate 4,624 of JBFEWT010000032.1, read as the reverse complement.
GTACATGTCGATGATGAAAGCCTGCTCGAACTTCGTATAGAGCGGGTCGGAAGTCGCGAACTCGCGCTCCTTGGAAAAAGAGAGTCCCAGAGTGGAGAGCTCTTTGCGCATGTAGTCGATGTTCTCATACGTCCATTTTCTCGGGTGCGCACCGTTCTTGATCGCCGCGTTTTCCGCCGGCATACCGAAGCTGTCCCAGCCGATCGGGTGGAGGACGTTCTTGCCCTGCTGACGGTAGTATCGCGCAAACGCATCGCCGATGCTGTAGTTGCGGACATGCCCCATATGCAGACGGCCCGAAGGAAACGGGAACATGCTCAGGATATATTTCTTCTCTTTACTGTAATCTTCACCCGGCTCGAAACTTCTGTTCTCATCCCAGAACTTCTGCCATTTTGTCTCAATCTCTTGGGGATTGTAGTGCAACGCTTTCTCCTAATACTTTTTGAAAAATAGTAATGTGTCATCTATAATGCCTGTAAGCATCACCAATCACCCATCACAACGATGTGCACAGCCGCAGGGGCCGTGTGCAAGCGGTCTGAATACGCTTAATACTCTTCGCGTGTTTTCGAGCTTTCGATGTAGACAAGGCCTACAGAGAAGAGGTTGGCGATCAGTGCACCGATTGCCAGTGCGATCGCCCACTCGAGGTTGCCCGCCACTTCAAGGTAGATGAATGCCGGGATAAGGTGCAGGTCAGCCACCAGCGAACTCGCAAGAAGTTCCGCCGAGAGCAGGTTTCGCACACCGATCTTCAGAACCGTCGATACCAGGTTAAGGCTTGCCGCGACAAAAAGTGCCACCGCGCTGTGTTCATATAAAAAGCCTGCAATCGATGTCAGACTCATCAGTGAAAAAAATACGTATACTACTTTTCCCCAATCCATTCTCTCTCCTTGAAATAGTTATCTCGGGTACGCTTACAGCGTCCCTTGTTCAAACTGTGAGCGCATGCGCTCTTTTTCCGCCGCGCGTTTTTTGCGTTCGGCGAGTTTTGCGCGGTACCCTTTGATATCAAACCCGAACCACATCAGCACCGGCGATGCGACGAAGACCGAACTGTAGGTACCCACCACCACGCCGACAAGCAGCGTAAAGGCGAACGCGTTGATGATCTCTCCGCCGAAGATGTAGAGAGTCAATACAACGAAGAACGTCGTCAAAGACGTCAACGTCGTACGTGAAAGCGTTCGGGTGACCGACTCGTCGATCACGTCCGAGAGTACCGTGCTTTTGGATGTGCTCACCCCTTCGCGGATACGGTCGAAGACGATGATCGTATCGTTGAGCGAGTATCCCAAAATAGTCAGCAGCGCCGCGAGTACGTCGAGGTTCACATCGATCTGGAAAAGCGCGATCGCGCCCAGGGCGATAGAGATGTCGTGCACGAGCGCCGCGATGGAAGCCACCGCGAAACGCCACTCAAAACGGAACGCCACGTAGATAAGAATACCGATAGTCGCCAGGATAAGCGCCATGATCCCTTTTTCACGCAGTTCGTTACCGACTTTAGGGCCGACGATGTCGACACGTCGGATCTCAAAATCTCCCGTCCCTTTGAGCGCGTCACGGGTCATATCACCGATATCGTTGGTAACACTGCCCGTTGTCGTCTTCATACGGATGATCACCTCTTCAGGCGAGCCGAACTCCGTGATGGAAGCGCCGTCGAAAAGTTCATTGCCCGAGAGTTTCTCACGCATCGCGTCGATAGGTGCGTCCGTGGTGTACTGCACCTGTACGATCGTACCGCCGGCGAAATCGACACCGAAGTTCAACCCTTTGGTAAAGAGCAGGAGGTAAGAGCCGAAGACAAGGAAAAGCGAAAGCGCCAGTGCCGCCTTGGACTTTTTCATAAAACCGAAGGTACGGGTATATTTAAAAAACTCCATTACGCGTTTCCTTTCACACCGAACCACATCTTGAGGTTCTTGGTCTTGTTGATACGGCCTTCAAGCATCTGGTAGATACCGTGCGTACCGAGGATCGCCGTCAGCATCGACGCGAGAATACCGATACTGATCGTAATGGCGAAGCCCTTGACCGCACCGCTGCCGTAAGCATAGAGTACGACCGCTGCGATCAGCGTCGTGATGTTCGCATCCAAAATGGCGCGCATCGCGTTGGAGTACCCCTCTTCGATCGCCTTGTGGATGGAGACGCCCTGATAGAGCAGCTCGCGGATACGCTCGGCGATGATGACATTGGCGTCAACCGCCATACCGACCGTGAGGACGATACCCGCCATACCCGGCAGGGTCAGGGTCGCACCGAAGAGCGCCATGACCGCCAGGATGATGAAGAGGTTGGCGATCAGCGCGATATTGGCGATGATGCCGGCCCCTCTGTAGTAGAGCACCATAAACGCGACGACCAGTAAAAAGCCGCCGATGAGCGCGATAAGGCTCGCCTTGATGCTGTCCGCACCGAGGCTTGGTCCTACCGAGCGTTTCTCCATCAGGTAGATCGGTGCAAGCAGTGCACCCGAACGCAACGCGATCGCAAGGTCCTGCGCTTCCTGCACGGAGTAGTTACCGCTGATCTGGCCGCTGCCGCCGCCGATGCGCTCGTTGATGACCGGAGCAGAGTAGACTCTGCCGTCGAGGACGACCGCAAGATGGTTGCCGACGTTCTTACCGGTAAAGTCACCGAAGATCTGCGCACCCTCCGCATCGAGGCGGAAGTTGATGACAGGGCGGTTGTTCTGATCGAACGCGACCTGAGCATCTGTCAGCATCGAACCGTCGAGGATCGGGATCTCGCGTACGAGATGTTTCATCTCCGGCATCGCCACATCCTCAAGGATCAGGTCGCCATAGCTCGCCGCTTCGCTCTCGCTCATCGTGAAGACACGCATCTTGCGCTCTTCATCGACCGCCATCAGCTCCAGCTTCGCCGAACGCGAGATAAGCTCGCGTGCGCGCTGCTCCTCTTCAGCCGTCTTGATACCCGGCAGTTCGACCAGTATCTTCTCTGCACCCTGGCGCGCGACAGTCGGTTCGGCAAGACCGAACTGGTCAAGACGGTTACGGATCGTCTCGATCGCCTGTTCGATGGCCATCTGCTTGGTCTTCTCAATATCTTCAGGCGTCAATGTCACGGTATAGGCTTCGCCTTCGACATCGACCTTGATCCCTTCCATCTCAGCGAACATCTCGTCGATGACTTTGGCATCGTCACCGTCGAGCAGGCTGAATGTAACAGCCGACTCGCTTGATGAGAGCGTGTCCAGAAGAACATCGTTGCGGTTTGTATAATGGTTAACACTCGAAGCAATGGATTTGATACGCGAAGTGACCGCTTCCTCGGTCTTGACACCCAGAAGCATATGCATACCGCCCTGCAGGTCCAGACCGAGGGTGATCTTTGAACCTTTTTCCGTCTGGAGCAGGGACGGCATCGAAAAGAAGAGGCCGAACGCTATCGCCAGTGCAAAGATGACAATGCGATAATTAAGCTTCATCCTCTAACTTTCTTGCAATACTGTCTTTTGCGACTTTTGCGCTGGAGTCGTTGTTGATCATGACTGAGAAAAACTCTTCTTCGACTTTTTTCACCTCAACGATCAGACCGCCGCTGGTCACGACCTTGTCACCTTTTTTCAGGCTGTCGATCATCTCGCGATGTTTCTTTGCCTGCTGCTGCTGCGGGCGTATGATGATAAAGTACATAATCGCTATCAAAAAGATAAACGGCAGTAGTTGTCCGAAGAATTCCATGGTTTTCCCATCCTTATATTCAAAATTGGGGCATTATACTCAAAGATGCGTTAACAAACTCTAAAAGGCCGTTTCCTTCTGCAGCCGGGGATAAGCTGAGATATCTTTGAGTATACTTTCATCCATGCAAACATTATCCAACCGTTTTACCGCCCTGATGCCCCTGGCAAAAGATCTGTCCGTTGCCGCCGTCATCGCTGCATGTTTTTCGGCATTTATCTATTTTGAACACTTCGGTCTTACGTACAAAGCGCTCAACTCCCTTCTCGCCCTGGGTGCGCTCTACGCCCTGCTGAGTGTTTCACGCCGGACTGTTGTGGCCAGCGGTTTTTTCATCGGTCTCTTCTGGTTCTACTGGATCGGCTTCAGTTTCCAGTACTACGGATTGATGTGGATGGTCCCGCTGGTCTCGCTGGGCTTCGGCATCGTCTATATGCTCTATTTCGGCGTATTGGCGCTTAGCACCATGCCGTGGCTACGTGCGATACTGCTCTTTGGCCTTACCTACCTCGTAACCCCTTTCGGATTCGACTGGATGAGAGCACCGCTGCTCTTTGTCGAGAGCTACTTCGGTACCCAGTGGTGGCAGTTTGCGCTGATACTCTTCGTACTGAGCATTGTCGCCTCTTTGAAAGAGAAGGAGCGTTTTGCCGCCGTGCTTCTGCTGCTGCTTGCGCTGAACTACGACACCCCGCGCCAACATGAGGCCCCGCTTAAGATCAAACTTGTCTCCACCGACACCCCGCAAGAGCTGAAATGGCGGCCGCGCATGGTCGAAATAGCCACCGAGTCGAACCTGCTGGAGATCGACCGGGCGATTGAAGAGGGGTACGACCTCGTGCTGCTGCCCGAATCCACGTTCGCCCTTTACCTCAACCTCGACGAAGAGCTCATCAAACGGC
>JBFEWT010000109.1:0-7495 GCA_041546225.1 Sulfurimonadaceae bacterium | reverse complement strand
TCAGTGATGCGCGAATGATCGAAAGGGCTTTCTTCACCGGGCTCTCTATGCTGAGCATGCTGCTCTGTTTATTGGGATTGTAGAAATTTCGGAAATCATCCATCGTCACGGTGAGGTTTTCAACATGCGCGTCAATATCTTTGAGGTTTTTGTCAAAGAAGCTTTTGAACGCTTCACGCCCGCTTTCAAGCGCAAGATCGAACTTGTTGACCGCCAGCTTCGTCTGGAGTGCGGCCGACATCGAAGCGATGATGTTCAGAGGCTGACGCCACTGGTGGGCGATCATACTGATAAGCTCGCCCATCTGGGCCATACGCGACTGCTGCAGCAGGTACTCCCTTTGTACCGCCTGCTCTTTTTCATGCGCTTCTTCTTTGGTGATGTCATTGAACATGGCGATATAGTGATCTATCTCCCCCTGCGGGTTTCTGACCGCATGTATCTCAAGCCATTCGGTATAAAGTCCGCCCTCTTTGCGGCGGTTGGTTATCTTCCCCTTCCACATCCCTTTGGCACCCAGCCTCTCCCACATCGCGGCATAATATGCATCATCATGGATGCCCGATGCGAGAAAACGCGGGTTCTGCCCTATGGCCTCCGCTTCGCTGTAGCCGGTAATATCCGAAAAAGCGGGGTTGACACTGACGATATGGTTCTCTTCATCAGAGATGAAGATCGCCTGTGTGCTGTTTTTATGGATCAGCGATGCGAATTCGCGTTCGGTGATATCCGTGTGGGTACCGACCATCCGCAGCGGCCGCCCCGCTTCATCGCGCTCGATCACCTTGCCGCGGCTGAGCACCCATGACCAGCTGCCGTTTTGCTGCAATATCCGGTGTTTGTTGACATAGAAGTCGGTCTTTCCGTCGAGATGGGCCTGAAAATCGGCATTGATCTGCGCAATGTCCCCGGGGTGTACCTTCACCTCTTTATGCGCGCTGCGTACATGTTTATCGGCTATCTCAAAAAGGGAGGGGTTCTGCTCTGAACGCTTGAGCGTGTTGTGTTCGATATCCCAGTCCCAGACATTGTCCGAACCGCTCTCTACGATGAAGCGCCAGCGCTCCTCACTCTGTTCGAGTGCCGCCTCCGCCTGCAGACGGAGGCTCTTCTCGCGCATCAGGTCGAGCGTACGGGTCGAGAGGCTCTCGTACATGTTCAAAACCGTATCCACGATAACCTTCATCGCCCCGCCCATCTCTTCCGTGGCGGCATGCTTCGCCTCTTCGAGCGGCATGCCCGCATCCATCTTCAACACCGCGATAGCCATCCGTTTATCGGTATCGAGGATGTGGTATGCCAGCCATTTGGAGAGGAACGTGACGATCTCGTACACGACATCGTCCAGCGGCTTCTTACCCTCATTGTTCTTTATCGCGACCACCTGCTCGATAAACGACCCGTGGGTCTGTTCATGGCCCGTCGCCCATTCATCTGATGCAAAATGGTGTGACCAGACAGCCTCTTCGGTCTTGAAATGGTAATCCGCATAGGCCGCCAGCTCGTCAAAGATATCATTAAGCTGCAGGGCATCGGAGCGGTTGGCCAGGTGCGCCGCCAGCTGATTGAGGATATGCACAAGCTGCTTATGCTGTTCATCGATCTTCTCAATACCTGTCTCAAAGTTTTTATTCCACGGGAAAATCTCAAAATATACCATTGAACCCTCTTTCATCTTCCGCTCCCGTTATCTTGCTCAAATTCTATCGTAAAACAGGCGCCTTCGGCACTGTTGTAGCACGACAGCCTCCCGTTGCAGTGCTCTTCTATGATGATCTTTGACATGTAAAGCCCCAGCCCCGTCCCCTGTATGGACTTGGTAGAGAAATAGGGGTCATACATCTTCTCCATCACCTCTTTAGAGATACCGCCCGCATTGTCGCAGATGCTTATCAGCACCCTGTCCGGCGCCTTTTCTCTGAGAGAAATGTGGACTTTCGGTTCACGCACATCCTGCTCATGGAGTGCATCAAAGGCATTTTTCAATATGTTCATCAGCACCTGGATGATCTCGTTCTCATAGTTCATCACCCTTCCCTCGGTTTCAAAATCCTTCTCAAGCGTCACGTGTGCATTGGCAAAGAGCGCTTCGTTCAGGTTGATGGCGCTTTCTAGCACTTTGCGCAGTGTAAAATGCGTTTTCTGTTTGTCCGGTTTGAAAAAGTTCCTGAAATCTTCGATGGTCTCCGAAAGGTGCTGCGAAAACGATGAGATGGTTGCGAGATTGGAGCTGAAAAACGCTTTGTCATACTTGTCCATCGCTATTTTCAGCTCAAGAGCCCCCGAGGCGGCGGAGATGGTATTAAGCGGCTGGCGCCACTGGTGGGCGATCATGGCGACCATCTCACCCATGTTGGCAAGTTTGGACTGCTGCTGAATGATCCGGTTGTTCCGTTCATTCTCAACGACTGCCGCTTCGATTTTGCTCTCGAGGTCCGCATTCAGTGTCCTAAGATCGCTCGAAATATTATCACGCTCGGTAATATAGTGAAGCATGATGTAGAAAATACCGCCGAAGCCCGCGGTGACATTCAGCCACGAAAAGATCGTAATGGCCAGCTCGGGCATGGCACGCACCTGCTCCTGCAGCGTCGCGTCTATCAGTGTCGACACCGCTACCAGAAGCATAAAGAGCGCGAACCAGATCACGCCGCTTCGCGTCGAGGAAGGGAGCGCTGCCAGCGGGGCATAAAAAGCCCATATCATCACATAGCTTCCCGCAGCGAAGCCCCCCAGCGACCACATGAGCAAAAAGGGAAGCACCAACACAAGCACCAATTGCGAAACCTGTAAAAAACGGGGCGATTTCGTATAGGAGAAATGCAGAAGGCTGAAAAAGGATATAAGCGCATAGGACAAAGGGATGGAAGCCGAGAGGGTGTGCCCCAGCAGCAAATAGATCGTTCCCCAGATGGCGGCGGCGATGCCGATGATGACAGGCAATAAGGTCAGAACCTGTTTATCCAGCCTCTCTTTCACTGTGTCCGAAGGGGAGACCCCGCAGTTGAGCAAAGCGGATAAAAATCTGCTTTGAAAAAATTTTGAATTAATCAGTCTCATTTCCGATTTCCCCTTATCTAGCGTGTTGAAACTTCCTCTGGTCTGCTTGTAACTGTGAAAGCAGATTACTTCAACAATCTTTAGATATTAACTATATTCAATCTTCTTTTAGTTATCGATGAATTTTTTTCTGTATACTAAACTACAAGAAATAGAAAGGGAACTATGGACAGCAGCAAGCTCCAGGAACTGATAGCTATCGGTCAGGAAATAAATGTTCTTTACGTAGAAGATGATGCAAACGCACGCAGCGCCATGCTGGGTGTTTTTGAAGAGTTTTTTGCCAAGGTCCTTCCCGCTTCCGATGGACAAGAGGGTCTAGAAATCTTTCAGACACAACCTGTCGACCTCATCATCACCGATATCAACATGCCCAATATGAACGGCCTGCAGATGATCGAAGAGATACGAAAGACAAATGAGAACATCTCCATACTTGTCCTCTCCGCACACAACGAGTTCGAATACTTCACACAGACTATTGCCCTCGGTATCGACGGCTACCTGCTCAAACCCGTCAACATGCCGCAGCTGATGAAGACCCTCGCCAAGACACTGCAGAAGATCCGCCTCTTTCGTGAAAATGAACTGTACAAGCATTCGCTCGAGGAGAAGAACAAAGAGCTCGAACGCCAAAACGTCGAACTCGAAACCGCCAATGCCCTGGCACAGGAAGCGGCGGTCGCCAAGTCCAATTTCCTGGCTAACATGAGCCACGAGATCCGTACGCCTATGAATGCGATCCTCGGGATGTCCTACCTTGCGCTTGAAAGCGATCTGCCGCCCAAACAGCACAACTACATCGCGAAAGTGCACCGCTCAGCCGAGATGCTGCTTGGTATCATCAACGACATTCTCGACTTCTCCAAGATAGAGTCGGGACAGATGAACCTCGAATCTGCCCCGTTCTCACTCAATGAGATCCTCAAAGACCTCAAGGACCTTGTCGCACTCAGCGCCCAGAGCAAGGAGATCGAACTCACATACTGGATCGACCCTGACGTACCGGAGCATCTCGTAGGAGACCCTCTGCGTCTGGGACAGATCCTGCTGAACCTCGTCGGGAACGCCATCAAGTTCACCAATATCGGAGGGGAGATCCTCGTCCGTATCGGGACCGAAAAATCAGAGGGGGAAAATGCGACCTTGCATTTTTCGGTCAAAGACAACGGTATCGGTATGACGTCTGAACAGCAGAAAAAACTTTTCACGGCATTCAGTCAGGCCGATGCGTCTACAAGCAGAAAGTACGGAGGTACAGGGCTGGGGCTTGTCATCAGCAAAAAGCTGGTCGAGATGATGTCCGGCAGCATCTGGGCAGAGAGTACACAGGGCGGCGGAAGTGTCTTCCATTTTACCGCCGATTTCAACAAGCAGGCCAAAAACAGCCAGACCGGCGCGATCGCCGCAAACACCCTTCCCGGCCATTTGCGGATACTGCTGCTCGAAGACAACAATACCACGCGTATGATATTCTCGCGTATGCTCGCCGATTTCGGCCTCTCTGTCGAAGAGGCCCAAAACGCGCAGCAGGCAGTTGAGCTTCTTAAAAAAAGTACGCAGGAGAGACCGTTCGATCTGATACTCACCGATTGGAAGATGAAGGATATGGACGGTATCAAACTGATCGAACAGCTCCAGAACGGCTCCCTGACAGACTATCAGCCCGCCGTGATCATGATCACGGCGCATGGGGTGAACGAAGCCCAAGAGGCAGCCAAAAAAGTCGATATCAAAGGCTTTCTGAGCAAACCGGTCTGTCCTTCGCAGCTGCAGAAGGTGATCACTGACGTGGTATCAGGCCAAACGGTCACCGCAAACAGCACACAGACCCCATACCCGACATCCGATATGACACACCGTTCCTTGCGCGGTACGCATATACTGCTGGTTGAGGATGACGAGACCAACCTTGAACTTGCCATCGACCTGCTTAACGGGCAGGGAATAAGTGCCGCTGTCGCCCGTAACGGCCTCGAGGCCCTTGAGCGTTTGAAAGAAGAGAGCTTCGACGGTGTACTGATGGACTGCCAGATGCCGGTGATGGACGGCTACGAGGCAACACGAAAGATCCGCGAACAGGACGCTTACAAAACACTCCCCATCATCGCCCTGACCGCCAATGCCATGGATTCTGATCATGTGCAGGCTCTCGAGGCAGGCATGGATGACCAGATATCAAAACCGATCCGTCCCAGTGAGATGTTCGCAACGATGGCCAGGCATATACGCGCGTCCATGCCTTCGGGGGAACCTGACGTTCAGACGCTGCACGCAGACGACACCCTCATCCCCGAGATCACGGGGATCGACAGCCTTAAAGGGCTGACCTCCACCAACCAGGACAAAGCGCTCTACCGCAAACTCCTTATGAAGTTCCGGGACAATCAGGCGGATTTTCCTGCGCAGTTCCGCGCAGCGTATGAGAGCGGTGACATCACCGGCGCTTTGCGTCTGGCACACACGCTTAAAGGGCTTGCCGGCAGCATCGGGGCGACTGCGTTGCAAGAGAGCGCCGCCGCACTGGAAAAGGCGTCACAGGAGCCGGTGGACGCCGAACTCACCCGCGACGCTCTCGCGCGCGTGAGTGAAAAACTGCAATCCCTTATCGAAGCACTAGGCGTTCTGGATACGCAAAGCGCCGTGAAGCATGGGAGCGAAACAGTCGACAAAGAGATGTTTCTGCCGCTGCTGCATGAGATCAGGAGACTGCTTGAAGAAGATGACACCGAAGCACTTGAGTGTGCCCAGCGCCTGAAGCAGTTCGAAGGCATAGACGCCTATGCAAAAGAGCTCGACGAGGTAACAAAGAAGATAGAGTCCTATGCTTTCGAGGAAGCACTGGATGTACTCAACAGATCCATACGGACAATCGAAGGAGACGGGAACTGACATGAAACAAGAGAAACCGACCATTCTGATAGTAGACGATACAGCAGAAAACATTGATATTCTCCACAATATCCTGAACGAATCCTATACGATAAAAGTAGCCCTAAACGGCGAAAAAGCGCTCAGTATCGTTGAAAAAAACCCTCATATCAACCTGATACTGCTTGACATCATGATGCCGGACATGGATGGCTACGAAGTGATACAGATACTTAAATCGGACCCGAAGACAGAGAATATCCCCGTTATCTTCATTACGGCGCTGGGGGAGACCGAAGACGAGACCAAAGGCTTTGCCCTGGGTGCCGCCGACTATATCACCAAACCCATCAAGCCCTCCATCGTGCAGGCGCGTGTCGCAACGCACATCAACCTGCAAACGTACAGTTCCCAGCTGAAAGAGCAGAACGAGCAGCTCCAGAAACTCGTACGCGTTCTTGAAAACAAGATCGCACGCGTCCCGGTATGTGCCAAGGAAAAGCCCGAAACAGGCGCTGAAACCGTTCTGCCTGAGGCGCACAAAGGCCCCAAGATCCAGGTCTCGGTAGATGACTACTTCCTCGAAGATGACAAGAACGACCTGCATGACATGCATGAAGAGATCGACTCCATCATCCACATGATGCTGCTTCAGGACAGAGTGGAGTCGGCTATACTCAAAAGGCTCGGTACGCTCTTTTCGCAATACGGTTCAAAACTGCTTATCTATCCGGTCTTTTACAGGCTGGGAAGCGGAATGGCGAATTTTGCCTCGACGCTGCTTGAAGAGGAGCTCACTCCCACGCACGACAACATACGTTTTTCACTTGAATGCCTTGAAAGCCTCATCTATACGCTGGAGCATTGGTATACGCAGGTCTTCGATTCACATATCACAGATGTAAACATCTACGATAATTCCATGCTCTCCGATATGGAGACCATCCAGCTTGCCTTGCGCAACGAGATGGAGAACGTGGAAAGTGACATAGAATTTTTTTAGGAGAGCTATCGATGGATAATCACAAAAACACTGTACTGGTCGTCGACGATACCGCTGAAAACATTGATATACTGGTCGAGATCCTGCAGGGTACGTATAAGATAAAAGTTGCGACCAACGGCGAGAAAGCGCTTCAGATCGCACAGAAATCCCCCGCCCCCGATATGATTCTCCTCGATATCATGATGCCGGAAATGGATGGATACGAGGTGTGCAGAAGGCTCAAGAGCAACCCGCTGACAGCTCATATCCCCGTGATCTTCATCACTGCGATGAACGATGTCCACGATGAGGAACAGGGGCTTAAACTCGGAGCGGTGGACTATATCACCAAACCTATACGCCCCTCCATCACCAAGGCACGGGTGCAGACGCATATGGCACTTTACGATCAGAACCGCGACCTCGAAAAGAAAGTCTTCGAACGTACCAAAGAGCTGCACGATTCGCGTCTGGAGATCATCCGCCGCCTGGGACGTGCGGCAGAGTTCAAAGACAATGAGACCGGCCTGCATGTCATGCGGATGAGCCACTACTCGCGCCTTATCGCAGAGTCGCTCT
>JBFEWT010000059.1:0-12395 GCA_041546225.1 Sulfurimonadaceae bacterium | reverse complement strand
CGTCTTTCTTGTGACCGGCCTTCATAGGTCCGCCGGATACAAAGATAGACGGAACGTTAACACGCAACGCGCCCATCAGCATACCCGGAACGATCTTGTCGCAGTTAGGAATACAGATAAGCCCGTCAAGCTTGTGCGCATTCATCACCGTTTCGATAGAGTCAGCGATCAGCTCACGGCTAGGAAGCGAATAGAGCATCCCGTCATGACCCATCGCAATACCGTCATCGACGCCGATGGTGTTGAACTCGAACGGCACGCCGCCCGCTTCGCGGATCGCCTCTTTGACGATACGCCCGTACTCCTGCAAAAAGAAGTGCCCGGGGATGATGTCAATATGGGAGTTGGCAACACCGATGAACGGTTTGTCGAAATCTTCGTCTTTCAGGCCCGTTGCCCGGAGCAGACTTCTGTGAGGTGTCTTGTCAAAACCGCGTTTAATCGTATCACTGCGCATAAAAAAGTCCTTCAATGTTGATTCTATAATTAATTCTATTTGGGATTATAACAAAATTTGCCATTTTTTCTAAAAACCTCTTGACAATAAAAAGCATTTTGCCTATAATTTCGGTCCACAACATGTGATGCGGGAATAGCTCAGTGGTAGAGCACAACCTTGCCAAGGTTGGGGTCGCGAGTTCGAACCTCGTTTCCCGCTCCATTTTTTTCAAACACCCCAACTGAAGATTCTTTTTCCTAAGAGCCTTGAGTTGGGGTATTTTTTTGTGCTATCGGCCCGGATGGCGAAATCGGTAGACGCAACGGACTTAAAATCCGTCGGTGGCAACACTGTGCCGGTTCAAGTCCGGCTCCGGGCACCATAGGTCTCCAAACGGGTACGGCGGCATAGCCAAGTGGTAAGGCATGGGTTTGCAAAACCTTGATCCCCAGTTCGAGTCTGGGTGCCGCCTCCAATTTTAATACTGTTACTCCAACACATGCGGACAGGTGGCAGAGCCTGGTTGAATGCACCGGTCTTGAAAACCGGCGAGGGTCATACCTCCGTGGGTTCGAATCCCACCCTGTCCGCCACTTCTTTTTTACAAACATCCAAAAAATCCATCTACCTTAACCAACAACCTTCCAATACACCATGAATATCTACCGCATTTGCAGCTTTAATAAAACGTAGCCGACTGCACTTCTTCAAGATCTTTCAGGCAAAAAAAATACTCTCTGATATACAATAAAACATACTGAGCACAACTGCTCTGCAGAGAACTTAGACAGTATGTATCACCCGAGGTCGATTAATTATGATAGCACCCGATGCCATAGCCCAATTGAAAGCGCTTTCTGAAGGCTTTACCCTTTTATATGTTGAAGACAATGAAGGGCTACGCATCAAGGCGCACCGCTTAATGCAGAAGTTTTTTTCCAATACTATCGCTGCCGCGGATGGTGAAGAGGGTCTCGAGCTCTTTAAAAAGCACCAGCCGCAAATTGTCATTACCGATATCCGAATGCCGAAACTTGACGGTCTGGCGATGATCGAACGTATTAAAGCGATAAGCCCCTCCACAAGATTCATTATTGCAACGGCCTTTGACGAAAGCGAATACCTCCACCGGGCCATAAAGATCGGGGTATTCGACTATATGGCAAAACCCGTTAAGATCGATGTCCTGATCGATACCCTGAAACGCTGTATTGAGAGCATTAAATCCGAAGAGAACGGCTCCATTTTCAACAGCTATATGAACGATATGCTGAACTATCAAAGTGACCCGCTGGCATTGATATCCGAAGAGTGCATCCTTTTTGTCAACCAGATGTTCCTCGATTTTTTCGACGTCGACACACTCAATGCCTTTAATGAAAAATACACAGACTTCGGAACACTTCTGCTTCCGCACAAAGGTTTTTTATACAACCATGACGACATAGAGTGGTTTAAAGAGGCAAGCAAGGACTCCGGCAAGCTCTTTCATACCAAGATCGCCGACAGCAAAGGCAAAAACCGTCACTTCATCCTCAAAATGCATGCACTTCCGAAAAAAGAGGGCATGTATATCATGTCACTCAACGATATCAGCGATCTCAACCTTCTCTCTCTTTTCGACAGCAACGCGGTCAAAAACGATGAGAAACTCCGAAGCCTCAGTACGATTCTCAACCTGATGCAGGTCATTCAGAAGAACAGTGCCGAGGTAAAGATCCACAACTTCTACAAAGGACTGACCATCACCAACCCGGGATTGATAGCGGAGGTCGAACAAGACCGCGTTGTCGCCAAAAGCTCGTTTATGCAGCTTAAAGCCGCGACCCACCAGCGCAATATCCTGATCTCTTCGGAAATCTTCCCTTCGGCCATCCTCTGCGAACCGCTGGAAAAAGTCGATCTTGACAACCAGGCGATTATATTCAAACAGATGCGTTTTGTTCCGAGAAGCCCGGTACAGCGCAAATCAGTAAGGGTCTTTCCCGAAGAGCACCATACCGTCTCGCTCTTTTTTGAAGAGCGCAAGTTTCACGGTGACGTTACGATCTACGATCTCTCCATCGAAGCGACGAAACTGGAGCTCAACGCTCTTCCCGCAGGTCTGAAAACAGGTATGAAAGTCGTTGTCGACATGGTCCTTGAGCATGACCGGAAACCGATAATCATCCACGTAGAAGCCGAAGTCTTCCGCATTGATGAGTTGCCGAGGACCTTCTATGTCGTCTTGAAGCTGAATCCGCCGGCGGCGCAGAAAAAACTTCTCATCGAGTATGTCGCCCGGCGGCAGATGAATCTAATCCGCGAGTTTAAAGGAATGCAAATTGGCTAAAGATACGATTTTATACGACAACGGAACCCACAAATGCATTATGTTCAGCATCGATGACGAAAGTCATGAAGAGAACTTTTTGGCAGTCAATCAATACCTTCTCATACATGAGGGCGCAGGTGTTGTCATCGACCCCGGAAGCGCGGCGATCTTTTATGACCTGAGCGATGCCATCGAGCGCCATATCCCTCTTGAGAACGTCAAACTCGTCTTCTTCTCCCATCAGGACCCGGACGTAGCCGGCTCGATACCCGAATGGTCCGTCTCGACCTCCACCAAATTTGTCATGCCTGCCATCTGGACGCGCTTTATGGCCCATTACGGTGTTCTGGATATGGAGAGGGTCTTCCCCGTTCCCGACAAAGGTACGGAGATCCCCTTTGGAAAAGGGCATCTGAAGCTGCTTCCCGCACACTTTTTGCACAGTCCGGGGAATTTCAGTCTCTATGACAGCCAGTCAGGGATCCTCTTCTCCGGGGATATCGGTGCGGCAGTCATGCCGCCGGCCTTGGCATATAAAGAGATAGCAGACTTTGAAAAGCACCTGCCCTACCTCGAGAGCTTTCACCGGCGCTATATGGCCGGGAACCGTTTCTGCAGGGCGTGGGTACAACAGGTCTCACAGCAGCCGGTCTCCATGATAGCACCGCAGCATGGCGCCGTTTTCAGAGATGAGCATGTGCAGGAGTTTCTCGATTGGTTCAACGATTTACAGTGCGGCTCAGACATCATAGAGAGCCTCTATTAAACATCTGTCCATTTGCAAGGGGTTGCCGATGCTGTCAAAGTTTTTATTTCAAAAAAAGTTTCTACTCACCTTGACAGCACTGCTGGTGTTTGCCCTGCTCTTTCTGGTCATCATCTTCCGTCAGATCACCCTAAACCATGATCAGAAACTCAAACAGCTTGAGCAGATGATGGTGCAAAAAGCGGTATCGCATTTTGAGGATATGCTCGTCACACGCGAATGGAACGCCAGGCATGGCGGCGTCTACGTCAAGCGGCAAGAGGGTCTTGAACCCAACCCCTACCTCAGCGACAATAGACTGCAAATCGATGACAACACGACGCTGATCAAAATCAATCCGGCATGGATGACCCGGCAGATATCCGAACTGAGCAATCAGCAAGCCAACCGCTACTACAAGATCACTTCGCTTCTGCCGCTAAACCCGGACAACGCCCCCGACGATTTTGAGAAAGAGGCGCTGCTCCATCTGGAAAAAAATCCTGATCAGACATACTACTACACCACCATTGATCAGACCGCTGCAACGGCTTCAAGCGACACACCCCCGACTTTTAACTTTCTCGGCCGTCTCGATATGCAAGATGCCTGTATGAAGTGCCACGCTTTTCAAGGCTATAAGACCGGAGACCTGCGCGGCGGCATCCGCATCTCGCTCTCCAGCGACGACTATCGCGAAGCCCTGCTGCTCGAAACAGAGCAATACTCTTTCAACCTCTATGTAACCGCATTTTTAACAAGCATGCTCGGCCTGCTCACCTTCCTTGTCATCTACCTGCTTGTCAGAGGGCAGAAAAAGCTTTCGGAGTTCAACCGGACCCTTGAAACCGAGGTCAAAGAGAGAACCCGGGAGCTCCATGCACTTAACGAACACCTCGAAGAAAAAGTCGCTGCAGAAGTGTTAAAGAGCAAAGAGAAAGACGAACTCATCATTGCCCAGTCCAGACATGCAGCCATGGGAGAGATGATCGCGATGATCGCACACCAGTGGCGTCAACCCCTGAGCACCATCACCATGGATATCAACAACATGCTTGTCGATATTGAACTTGATGATATCGACAAGGCGCGTTTTAGGGAATATGCGCAGAGTATCATCACACAGACCGATCATCTCTCCATGACGATCGATGATTTCCGAAACTTCTTCCGCCGTGAAAACACACAGGAGGAGACCCTCCTCTCTAGCGTTGTCAACGAATGCTTTGCCATTATGGGCGATGCGCTTAAATCACACGATATTGCCTACAACGTCACGTGTGACTCCGAACAGCGTCTGAACATTTATTCGCGTGAACTCCTGCAGGTGCTGATCAATATTGTCAATAACGCCAAAGATGCCCTATGCGATTCCGACACGGCCAACCGCCGTATAGATGTCCTTATTGTTCAAGAGGGAGACTTTCACACCATCTCCATCTGCGACAACGGTACAGGAATTGATACCGAGGTACTGCCCCGTATATTCGAGCCCTACTTCTCCACTAAAGAGAACATGACCGGAACCGGTCTCGGCCTCTATATGAGCAAAATGATCATCGAAGAGCATATGCACGGAAAAATCAGTGTACAAAGCGAACCGGGAAGAACCTGCTTTTCCATAACGCTCTAAGGCGAGCGCTCTTACCTGCGATTCGCTGCCGGGCACTCCTTCCTCCAACGCAGCGGCGTAAAGTTTATGTATAAAAAAGGTTGCTGAATCACTCTACGAATAACAGCGGCTAGAGCACTCCTTTTCATCTCTTTATGAAAACAATCAGCTCAAACATGCCATCATACGCCCACGTATCTACACTTATCGAGGATTATCTATGTTTAAACCGTTCGCACTTACCGCCATCATTGCACTGACACTGATAACAGGCTGCAGCAAACTGACCAAAGAGAACTACGACCAGATCAAAATGGGTATGGAGTATGACGAGGTCATCGCCCTGCTCGGGAAACCGTCGACATGCCAGGAGAGCATCGGTATAAAAAGCTGCGAATGGAAAAGCGGCGATAAAAAAGTACTTATCAGCTTCATCGGCGACAGCGTCACTATCTTTTCAAGCGACAACATCAAATAATCTTTCCCCTTTCCGGGGGAGTACACAATAGCTTCACGACCACGTTTTATGATAACGGTAATCCAATCAGGAGTTACCAATGAAACGCTTGGCTTTTATTACACTCTTCATCCTGGCAACCTTGCTGCAGGCAGATACATTCACCATCGAAAAAAAGATCCGCGTCATATCCAGCGAACCGCTCTACGCAAACAGCAGTCGACATGACAGTTCGTGTTGTGACGGGCCGTCTGTGCATTACAGACAAAATCCGCAGTATGGGATCCGTTACGAAGACGGCAGGTATGCAAAAGAGGAACCCCGACATCTCAAGCGCCATCACAGGCATCAAAAACCGAAGATCACCGGTTACCGGAACATCGGCTACTTTCAGGGCCGTCAAATCGTTAAACAGAGCCGCCGTCCGCTGCGCCGTATTCCGCTGCACATCCGTGTCAGCTATTGATTAAAGACGTCAAGAGCATCCATTCAGCTCGAAGCCTACGGTTTACTTTCTATTAACTTATGATAGTTATAATTTTTTCAGTCATTAAGACGAAACATACACTCCTTAAACAACCACCTCCATATAAACACTATCTCATGATCCGAAGGGGCTTCGGATCATGGCATTTTCTTCATTTGCAGAGTGCGCTATACTTCTACATATCATTGAACGTCATCGTATGTTCAGAAACCGGTGAAACCATGAAACGTATTTTCCTGCAAGAGCATAAACCTATCTCTTTTTTATTCCGCCAGAGCACTGAAGATTTTATTGTCGACGAGATAGCGCTTACCGAAAACGGTGACAGCGGCAACTACTTCATCGCAAAAATCAAGAAACAGAACCTCTCCACGATGGAGATGCTGGCTATTCTCGAAGAGGCCACACAGTGCACGAACATCGGTTATGCCGGTCTCAAAGACAAAGCGGCCACCACGACACAGTACATCTCGCTGCCGCTGAAGTTCTCCAAAGCACTCAAACAGCTCAAACACCCCCAGATCCAGATCGTAGAGAGCTTCCGGAGTCCGAAAAAACTCTCGCTTGGCGACCTGAAAGGGAACCGCTTTTTCATCCGTCTCAAAGAGGTCAACCCAAAAAACGCCCAGCGCCTCAAAGAGCTGCTTGACGAGGTCATGCGTTTCGGTATGCCCAACTACTTCGGCTACCAGCGTTTCGGACGCGACAGTGCCAACTATGAGAAAGCACAGGAGATCGCCCACGGCGAAGAGGAGCTGCGCGACAAAAAAATGCAGCGCCTGCTGACCAACGCCTACCAGAGCTACCTTTTTAACGAATGGCTCGCCAGACGTATTGCCCTCAGCAAAGAGATCGCCGATGCACCGCAGCAGAAGCTGATGGAGCAGTACGGCCTCAGTGAACTCGAGGCCGAACAGCTGAAAAACCAGCCGGGTATCTTCCGTGTACTCCCCGGAGACGTCATGCTTGATCATAAAAGCGGAAAATGGGTAAACGTCACCGACCTTCAGGAGATACGCAAGCCCTACAAAGAGCGCAAACTCACCCCGACGGGGCTGATGGCAGGCAAAAAAGCGTGGCGTGCCAAAGCGTTGGCGGGGAGCATTGAAAAAGATTTTGACGATATGCTCGTACAAGCTGCCGGTGAACGCAGGCCGGCTTGGGTCTACCCGACCGAGATCCGTTCAAAATACAGACCCGAAGAGAAGTTCTTCGAACTCTCCTTTACCCTGCCTAAGGGCTCCTACGCGACGGTACTGCTGGAGAACCTTGCCAACCGTGACCTGAGCCCGGCAGAGAAAGCCCTCTCCAAGCCTTCCGCTTTTTAGAGTGGTATAATACGTAAAATCATTTAGGAGGCCGCTATGGCACGAGCAACCGCACGCCACATTCTAGTCGACAGTGAAGCCGAGTGTATATCGCTTAAAGAGCAGATCGAGAACGGGGCAAGTTTCGCCGATATGGCACAGAAACATTCAAGATGCCCTTCAGGCCGCAACGGCGGAGACCTGGGCGAGTTCGGACCGGGACAGATGGTAGCCGAGTTTGACAAAGCCGTCTTCAGCGCCGATGTCAACAGTGTCGTCGGACCGGTCAAGACCGAGTTTGGCTATCATCTTCTCGAAGTGACAAGCCGCCGCTGACGCAAAAACCTTTTACTCCCGGTGCCTGCCGGGAGTCCTTTACTCCTCTCCGATTACTCACACTAACAAGCCGTTTTTCGTTACAATAGAGCAATATCGCGTATTCGGAAGATGCCATGCCGTTCAAAAAAACAAAAATCATCTTGTCCCTTATAATGCTTTACTCTCTGTTTGGATTTGTGTTGCTGCCATACCTGCTGCACTCACAACTCCCCCGTCTGGTCCATGACGCGACACAGGGCAAGCTCGTCATTGAGAACATTGACTTCAACCCCTTCTTTATGGAGCTGGACGTCGATGGCGTCCGTTTCGACAATCCCGATGACGAACCCCTTTTCAGCCTGCAAAAAGGAGCTGTCAACCTTGACTTGAGTGCTCTTGTTCTGGGTAAACTTCACTTCTATGCCATTACGTTGGAAAAACCGGAGCTCTTCATCGTCCGTCAGGGAGAGCGGTTCAATTTCAGCTGGCTTACGGAACGCAACACCTCTGCGGCATCAGACGAGCCAGCCGCACCACCGTCTACAGAAGAGACGACCCTTCCGCCTGTAAAACTGATACGTTTCACCATTAACGACGGCAGCGTCACTTACCGCGACATGAACCATGAGACACCTTTCGAAGTAGCACTGAGCCCCTTCAGCTTCCAGGCCCGCCAGATCGACCTGAAAAAAAGCGATGCGGATGCGCAGGTGCTGCGTTTTCACACCGAGATATCCGATGGCGGCAGTATCGACATCCAAAGCCGGCTTATCTCAGCCTCTCCTCTGGCACTGGAAGGCAGCATTGACATCGAAGGACTCAAACCCTATACCGGCTGGCGCTATACACAGGAGAGACTGAACCTCGAAGTCGCCGACGGGCTGCTGATGCTCCATGCCGACTACCGCTTCAACAGCCAACAACTCGACGCGACCCGTATTGAGAACCTCCGATTTGCACTCGAGCGACTGCGCATCAAGCCCAAAGAGACCAATCATGACATCCTGCGGATCAAACGGCTCGCCCTAAACAACGGTTATGCGGAGCCGTTGAGATCACGTATCGCACTCGATACGCTTTCGCTTGATAGCCTTGAACTTTTCGCCAAGCGCAACAGTACGGGTGATATAGATCTTCAAAGCTACCTTGCCGTAACAGCCAAAGATGAAACCGCTACCGCCAAAGAACCAACCACCCAGGAGGTCACGCCTGCAAAACCATGGCTTCTCACCCTGAAACGCTTCGATATCAACGGTACCAAACTCCGCTTTGAGGATAATTCACTGCAGAGCCCGGCAGTTGCGAATATCGACCGGATCACCCTTCAGGCAAATAACATCAGCAGCGAGGTGAACACTACCCTTGATTATACGCTTTCGATGCGCATCAACACTACAGGCACACTGCGCGCCGAAGGTAATGTTACCCATACGCCGCTGCGCCACACAGAACGTTTCGAACTTTCAGGCTTGCAGCTCAAAGACACCAACCCCTACCTTGCCGAAGCCGCAACACTCAACGTTGAGAGCGGAACACTCCATATAAAAGGCTCATCTACCTCTACGGCCTCTGAAAAAGAGGGCAAACTTCAACTCAAAGCCAGTGCTACGGTAACGGAATTTGAGCTCAAAGACAGCCGGGATGCATCAGCACTCGTAACGCTGGAAAAACTCTCCGTCAAACCCATCCGATTCGACCTGGCACCCAACCGTTTGAATATCGGCGAAGTCCGTCTGCAAGGCTTCCATGCCGAGCCCCGTATCGACAAAGAGGGTGAACTCAATTTCGCTTCGCTGCAAAAAACAGCTGAAACTGCACCGGCGCAAACAACACAGCAGAGCGCCCAGACGACTGCAGCGACCAAAGAGAGCGACTTCCCCGTCACCATCGGAAAGTTCACTGTAGCACAGAGCAGTGTAGACTTCACCGACCTCTCTGCCGCCCTGCCCTATAAGGCCCGTCTGCATGATATCAAGGGCTATATAAGCGATATCGCGATCCCCCAAAAAGGGATAAGCAAAGTGGACATTGCGACAACGATCGACAAATACGCCACCGCGCATATCAAAGGCCGACTCATCACCGCCGACCCCGCACGCGATACCGACCTCTCCATTGACCTGCGAAACCTGGCAATGCAAAGCTTTACCCCCTATTCAGGAAAGTTCGTCGGGCGCGCCATCGACGAGGGCAAGCTCGCACTGGATCTCAAATACCGCATTGTCGAGTCGAAGATGCAAGGGGAGAACGCGCTAGTCATTAACAAGATAGAGTTGGGCCGCGACATCGAAAGCGAAGATGCCATGAGCCTTCCGCTGGGACTGGCGATCGCCCTGCTTGAAGACAAAGACGGCATCATCGACATCGATATGCCCGTCAAGGGAGATCTGAACAATCCCGAGTTCAGATACGGCAAAGTCATCATCAAGGCGATCGGCGACCTCATCGTCAAGGTTGCCAGTGCACCCTTCAGGTTTCTTGGCTCGCTGCTGGGTATCGACGGTGACGAACTCGAATACATCGCCTTTGAAGCAGGCAGCAGCGCACTGCTGCCGCCTGAACGCGAAAAACTGGATAAGCTCGCAGGTGCCCTTCAGATGCGCCCGAAACTGTTACTTGACATTGCGGGCAGCTACCACGGCGAAGCAGATGCCCGCATTATGAGACAACAACGTCTCTACTATGAAGCCATTGCCCTCTCGGGAGATGCAGCCTTTAGCAAAGAGGGTAACATCACACTCGAAACCATGGAACAGCTCTACGTGAGTGCACACGATGAAACGTCGCTCAAAAGCCTTAAAGCGGCGTTCAAAGAGCAGACTAAAGACTCCAAGACCTTTAAGCGGCGCTACCCGATGCATCTGATGCAGACACTCCTTGCAGGCTATAGCATCACGGAAGAAGAGCTCATCGCCCTCGCGCGACAGCGTGCGGTGAATATCCGCGACCATCTCATCGCCGATCAAAAAGTAGAAGCCGGGCATATCACTCTCGCTGCGGAACAGCCCGTCAAAGAGGAGAAGAGCGAACAGATCAGTACTCAACTGGCCCTGAAATTCTAAGCCGGATTATTTTCAGCCGGCCGGGACGAGTTATCTTTTCATTTACCCATATGCGTTACAATTTTTTCAGTCAAAGCGACGGAACGACCTCCTTAAACAACAAACCCTCCTTAAACACCTTTCATGAGCAGAGACCAACCGCCTCGGCTCACGAACACTCCTAGATGTTTTCAACCTCTGGCACTATCTCCATGCAGCAATGCTCATACCTCTCAACGCCAAATAAACATCTTGTAATCAAACCCTCATTAGGTTATGATAATGACACTATATAAAGGAGCTGCAATGGAGAGGGTAAAAATCGGCTGCAATCATAAAAAGGAGCCTTTCTGGAAATTTGTCGTCGGTGTTCCGCTCATCTACCTCCCCCTCTTTCTTACCGTTCCGTTCATCATCATCGGCATTCTACTTGTGAAGACGCATCTGGTAATGGTCGGGGGCATGGAGCTGAAATCCTACTGGAAAGATTTCGTCCCCCCGTGGATATCACACCGCTATAACGCCGAAAATCAGATCGTCGCCGATGAAAGTTCGCGTTTTTACCTTACACGCACCCGCTGGTTCTGGCTTTTCAACTGCAAACTCTACTGCCCGCTCAGCGTCGCCGCATTTCGCTACATGGCCTATCTGGTCATGCTCGTCGAAAACTGGTGGTGCCCGTTCAACCATGCCAAAAAAAGCGAGTATGCCGAAGCTTCTATTGACAAGTCCTTCTGGCACGCCTACCCCGAAGAGACGCACAAACTCCATCCCGATGACCGGGACAACCCGATATGGAACGAAGAGTCGGAAATAGAAAAAACGTGACTCCTCCGAAATCATCAGGCAATCTAAATACGCACTTGGCTACCATAATCCTTCTATAACAGATAACCTGACCTTTTTTTGGAGAGAGCATGCAAAGTTTTTGGGACGACAGCGAAGCAAAACATTTCACCACCGCTTTACAACTGCGGGTCTATACGTCCCGGCTTCTGGGTAAAAGCCCCGAGCTTGTACTGCATGGCGGAGGGAACACCTCGGTCAAAGACACGGTAACGAACCTTTTCGGCGAGACCGAAGAGGTGCTCTATGTCAAAGGGAGCGGCTGGGACCTCGCCACCATCGAAAAAGAGGGCTTTGCCCCGGTCAAGATGGACGTGCTCCTGAAGATGGCAGAGCTTGAAGCGCTCAGCGATACGGATATGGTAACCAACCAGCGCGCAGCCATGACCGACCCCAACGCCCCAAACCCTTCCATCGAGGCGATCCTGCACGCCATCATCCCCTATAAGTTCGTCGACCATACCCACGCCGACAGCGTCGTCGCCATCACCAACACCGAAGGCGGCGAAGAGAAGATAAAAGAGCTCTACGGGGAGCGCGTCCTCATCATCCCCTACGTTATGCCCGGCTTTATCCTCGCCGTGGAGATCTACAAACAGATCAAGGGCAAAGACCTCAGCAATATCGACGCGCTCATCTTGATGAACCACGGCGTCTTCACCTTCGATGATGATGCAAAAAAGAGCTACGAGAAGATGATCAGGGTCGTTACCGAAGCCGAGGAGTACATTGCCAAAAACGCGTCCACCCCAAAGGCAGGCGAACTCTCCGGCGATGTCGACCTGCTTAAACTGGCACAGATCCGCGCAGAGGTCAGTACGCTCAAGGG
>JBFEWT010000114.1:0-7238 GCA_041546225.1 Sulfurimonadaceae bacterium | reverse complement strand
TCTCAAGACCCCAAGTCTCCAAGAATGACGCCTGTGAACCGAAACCGAAGCCGTTACCAAGGTCTGCATTAGCATTCAGCTGAATACCAACAGATGCTTTTGATTCTGCACTACCAGCGTCATTTACGCCTGTACCAAACAGATCTCCACCATCTTTGTCATTTGTCTCATAATAGATCTTCGCCTGACCTGTAACGTCGAAATCTACGTCTGCAATTGCAGATGCTCCAAATACTAGTGACGCTGCCGTCAGTGATACCATGATTTTCTTCATTTATTGTTTCCTTGTTTTTTAGTTGAACTTTTCTGTTTACACACCGTGGTGCAGCCGCCGCAAGAACCGTTATGCTTCATGCCGCTCCTTCACCACAGGATGTAAGTGAAACACATGTTTACTCATTCAAACCCCCTCTATGAAAGTCTAATGGCTTAATGTTCTGTTCCAGGCTACTCTTATAGTTTTCTGAAGTCTTACGACATCCTTAAAACAATAACAGTAGTTTAATTCCTTCAGCTTCAAGCTTAGCACTTTATTTATTAAGTTTTTCTTGACTCAAAGCAGTTTAATGGCTAAAACTTCTGTTTTAGGTCACCATTGTAAACAATATCGCGCTTTTTCGCATCGTCATCATTGAGCCACGCCGGTATACTCGTCCCCTCTATCTCAAGTTTATCACGTTCGGCATCGAGCTCATCTTCGCTGTAGGCAAAAGACATGTCCGCCGCCGCAACATGCGGAAGCTCCTGTATCTTGGTAAGCTTGGCGATCTCCTCTTCGACCCCTTCACCTTCTATCGTGACGACTATGCGCCCTTTCTCGTCATGAAAATGGTAGTCGCACACACCGCTCTCTTCAAGACTTTGAAGTACCTCTTCAAGGTATTCCGGTCTGGTCTGTACAATTATGCTTGATACGTTCATCGCTCGTCCTCTTATTGATCTTTACTCTTCTACGCTACCACTTCAATGGCACCGCTTGGGCAGCGCGCGATACAGTAGCCGCATGCCGTACAGGCATCTTTATGGATCTCGGGTTTGAACACCCCCGCAAAGACTATCGCATCGCTCAGACACGGCTCTTTGCATGAGAAGCACATCACATCCGACCAGCTCATGCATTTGGCGGCATTGATGCGCACCGACGCGGTAATGAACTGTTCCGGGTCGTTAAGCACACCCGGTTCACATGCCTCAAGGCATGCCTTGCAGTCGCTGCAGCCGTTCACAGAAAAATCAAGATAGGGAAGCTTGTCGCTGCCGATCTTTATGATCTTCTCTTCACATACTGCTGCGCACATACCCTCACATTGCGGGCATGCTGTCCCCAGCTGTGTACTGTCACGGGCGTAAGGGGGACGTGTCTTTACTTCCCTCTCTGTGATCAAGGCACCCAAAGCGCCAAAAAATCCGCGTCGCCCGACTGATTCCATACCTAGTTGACACCTACGTCAAGTACTTCAAGCAGGTTTGAACCATGCTTGGCGTTTTCATCGGCAAAGTCCGGCTGGAACTCGTTCTCACACGCCAGTGCTCCCTGTGACTGCGGAGCATGGCACTGCGAACAGTTGAAACGCGCCGAACTCATGATGTCCAGTTTTTTCGTGACGACTTTAATGTCACTGGTGTTCTCTATCATCTTGCCCTCTTTGACGACACTGCCGTCAGCTGCGATAGACGTCGCCGGACGGAAGTTCGTAAAGTGCGATACCGGTAACGGCGTAGCACCCATTGCCGGCGCCACATCCGGCATATGGCATCCCAGACACGCATTATTGGTTGCCGTAATCGGCAGGTAATCCTCTACATCATGCGGGATCATCGGCGGTGCATTCACAAATGCGCGGTCGATTTTTTTCGATGTTCCCGCCGCAGCGGTGCCGTATTGCGTTTTATCCCCGGTCGTTGTCTGTTCTGTATAGAGGTCTGTCTTACGCAGCCCCAGTGACTCTTCCGTAACTGCCGGCTTTACTTCCGTCTGAGCGGAAGGTGCCGCATCTTTCGTACACCCAACCATCAAGAGCGCTGCCGTGACAGCACCCAACACTATTGTCATTTTCATGCCTTCTCCTTTGGTTCTATTAATTGACTTCGTATCGAGAAGCCCAATGCATCATCGTTGCACACTTCTATACAGCGTGCGCAGTTGGTACATTCGCCTTTCAATACACTTTCACTGCTCTTCCCTACCATGAAGAGCACCTCTTTTTCCGGACAGACCTCTTTACATGCCATACACTCCGTGCATTTAATCGCATCGTGCCGTACTCTCACAAGCGAGAGTTTTCCAAGCAGAGCATAAAACCCGCCCAGCGGGCAAAGATAGCCGCACCAGCCATGCTCATGTACAAACAGATCAAATAAAAAGATAATAAGCAAGGCGCCAAATCCGAATCCCATGCCGAACACCAGACCCCGGTGCGCCATTGCGATCGGGCTGATCAGCTCGAATGCCGCTACGCCCATCAAGAACGAAAGCAGCAAGCTGATGCCCACTATCCAAAAACGTACATAACGGCGCATATAGACCCGGCGCTGTACTTTGGAAATACCCAGTTTTCTTCGCAGCCAGTTTGCCAGGTCCGTGATCATATTGACCGGGCAGACCCAGCTGCAGAACATGCGACCGCCTGCAACGCCATAGAGTACGACGATGATCAATGCGCCGATGAGCACATCGCTCGCCAGCACTGCTCCGGCAAACAGCATCTGCAATACTGCGTACGGATCCGCCAGCGGCACTGTTTCAAGCAGCAGTGACGCACTCAGGTTTCCCTGCAGTATCTTCCAGCCGTACATATTGGCACCCATATAGAGCCCCAACACGCTAAGCTGAAGCAGACGTCTCATCACGAGATAGCGGAACTTTTTCATCAGTAAAGGTCCCCCATCTCGTTCAATGAGTCAATCGCGCTCTTCTTGCTGATATCCGTTGTCGTTGTCTCACCTTGCGCATCTTTAAGACGCGCTTCATCGGCTTTGTCCCAGCCTTTGATATAGTGATCGCCGACATCACCCGTCGCCACTTCGCGCGGCAATACGAATATCGCCGCTTTTTTGGTTACACAGGCACGTTCGCACAGCCCGCATCCCGTACACGAATCCGCATGCACCACCGGTTTAAGGAAGGCATGTTTGCCCGTACGTTCATTTTTAGAATACTCTACGGTAATGGCAACGTCGATCAGCGGGCAGGCCCGGTAGCAGGCGTCGCACTGGATCCCCCAGAAGGCGATGCACGATTCCATGTCCACCACGGCCAGTCCCATATCCATCTTCGTTATGTCAAAGAACCCGGTTCCCTCTTTCTCGCTCATGACCGACGCGCTGTCAAGCGCACCTGTCGGACACGGCGGCACACACGGGATATCTTCACACATATAGCACGGGATATCACGCGGTACATAAAACGGGGTACCGATGGGGTTGTTGTCCCCCGGCTTGGAGAGCATCAGCGTATCATAAGGACACGCCTCCACACACAAACCGCATTTAATACATGTTTTCAAAAAAGCCTCTTCATCCAGTGCCCCCGGAGGGCGAAGGATAAGCGGTGCCGCTTTAACCTCATCAACATGAGCACTCCAGACCAGTGCACCGATAGCACTTAGTCCTGCTGCCCTTGCCATAGTAAGGATAAATTTGCGACGCTCGCTCATAGGCTCTTGATTCATTTGAAAAACTTTCTTTACGCTTTATAGACTTTAACAGCACATTTTTTGAAATCGGTCTGTTTGGACTGCGGACAGGTCGCATCCAGACACACTTTGTTGATAAAGACTTTTTCATCGAACCACGGCACAAAGACCAGACCGACCGGCGGTCTGTTACGTCCGCGGGTCTCGACACGCGCTTTGACTTTACCGCGGCGTGATTCAACCCATGCAAGTCCGCCGCGCACGAGGCCAAGCTTCTTCGCATCATCCGGATGCATGTAACAGAGTGCTTCAGGCACCGCACGGTAGAGCTCAGGAACACGCATGGTCATCGTACCGCTGTGCCAGTGTTCAAGCACACGGCCCGTACTCATCCAGAGAGGATACTCCTCAGAAGGCATTTCCGGCGGATCCATGTACGGACGGGCAAAGATCTTCGCTTTGTTTTTCAGCGCTTTTTTCGTTTTGTCTTTAATGCCGTTGAGATCACCCTGGGTCAGGGCTTTTGCCAGCTTGCCGTAGAATGCGAACTCTTCGCCCTCTTTGGCTTCTTTTGCCGCATACGGGTCATACTTGACGTTGAAGCGCCACTGCGTCTCTTTACCGTCTACAACAGGCCATTTCAGACCGCGTACTTTGTGGTAGACATCAAACGGCGCCAGGTCATGCGCATGGCCGCGACCGAACTCTGCATACTCCTCAAAGAGGTACTTATGGATAAAGTGTCCGTACCCCTTGAAGACTTTGCCGTCGGAGCCGACAACGTTGCGCACGTCGCCGACACACTCGGAGTTGTCATACCCTGCCTGAATCGGATCGTTCGGATCGATCTTGTACGATTTCGCTTTTTCATTGTTAAAGAGGATATCGAACATCGTCGTATCTTCGCTGTAGCCCATTGCTTTGGCTTTGGCAATGACATCCGGCAGCTTTTTGCCGCCGCGCAGCGGCCATTCGCCCCAGAGGTCTTTGACCGTAAAGCGCTTGGAGAGCTCTACCCACTGCCATGTATCGCTCATCGCATCACCGACCGGCAGTACCTGCTGTCTCCAGTGCTGCGTACGGCGCTCGGCATTACCGTAAGCACCCCACTTCTCATAGATCATCGCCGACGGCAAAATCAGGTCGGAGACTTTAGCCGAGATACCCGGGTAACCGTCAGAGGTGACGATGAAGTTATCCATCTCGCGCGCCGCTTTTATCCAGTGGGTCGCACTTGCCGAATCCTGGTATGGGTTACAGACATTGACCCATGCGAACTTGACGACACCGTCTTCGATATCGCGGTGGATCTTCATAATATGCTGATTGCCCACCGGATTGAGCGTATCTTCGGGAATGCCCCATGCTTTTTCCGCGATCTTTCGGTGTGCGGGGTTGGCGACCATCATATCCGCCGGCAGACGGTGACAGAAGGTACCGACCTCGCGCGCCGTACCACATGCTGAAGGCTGACCGGTCAGAGAGAATGCACCCGAACCCGGTTTTGCCTGTTTGTTCAGCAGGAAGTGAACGTTATACGCCAACGTGTTACACCATGTACCACGGGTGTGCTGGTTCATACCCATCGTCCAGAAAGAGACGACTTTACGATCTTTTTCTATATAGAGTGCAGCAAGCTGCTTGAGCTTAGCTTTGAAGCTTTCAATGCTCTCGTTCGGATCGCCTTTTGAGATTTCCGCAACATAGTCAAGCGTATACGGTGCCAGGAATTTCTTGTACTCTTCGAACGAGATCTCCCAGTGCTTGAGCCCTGCCGGGTTCATCTTCATGTCATCGCCGGCTTTATATCCGTACGGTTTCAGTGCCGGTGCCTCTTTCTCCGAAACGATTTTGCTCATCTCTTTTGAAATCGTCTCCATTTCCGCTGCACTGTATTTACCGTCGTCAAGGGATTTCTCACCCGTACGTCTCATACCGTAACCCATGTTGACCGGGGATGCCGCAAACACGATGTGTTTTTTAATAAAATCCCAGTCAATCGCTTCAGGATGATTGTAGACAATCTCATGTGCGATGTAGTTCCAGAGTGCCAGGTCGGTGTTTGGAGAGAAGATGATCTCCGTATCGGCAAGGTCAGACGTTCTGTGACGGTATGTCGAGATGTTGACGACTTTGACACGATCGGGATCTGTCAGCTTGCGGTCAGTGACACGCGACCAGAGGATCGGGTGCATCTCTGCCATATTCGAACCCCATGATACGATGGTATCGGTCAACTCGATGTCATCGTAACAGCCAGACGGCTCATCAATACCGAACGTCTGGTAGAAACCGACAACCGCGGAGGCCATACAGTGACGCGCATTCGGGTCAATCGCATTGGAGCGGAAACCGGCCTTCATCATCTTCTGAGCGGCGTAGCCCTCCATGACCGTGTACTGTCCCGATGCGAAAACACCGACACCTTCGGGGCCGCTTGCTTTAAGCGCTTTTCTGATGTGTGTTTCCATCTCATCGAAAGCACGCTGCCAGCTCACTTCTGCGAACTTGCCTTTTTTGTCAAACTCGCCTTTTGCGTTCACACGCAGAAGCGGTTTGGTCAAGCGGTCGGCACCATACATGATCTTGGCATTAAAATAACCCTTAATACAATTCAGACCACGGTTAACAGGTGCTGCAGGATCCCCTTTGACTGCAACGATACGACCGTCTTTGGTTGCCAGCATAATACCGCAGCCGGTACCGCAAAAGCGGCACGCCGCTTTATCCCAGCGCCAATCTTTCTGCGCTGCACTCGCTGCCGCCTCTGCACTTGTCGGGATAGTCATCCCTATTGCACTTGCAGCCGATGCCGCAGCAGCAGATTTTAAAAAATCCCTTCTTTCCATCGCCATGATAGCCTCCTTGTATTAAGCTTATATAGTTATATATCATAAGCGTTACAGAATAATGATAGCGTGGAAAACTTTTAAATATATTGACCTTGGTCAATTTTTTATGCTTTTACTCTAAAAGAATAGCTGAAGGCGGAGCCTGACATAAGGCCCGATA
Organism: Sulfurimonadaceae bacterium; assembly: GCA_041546225.1. GTDB lineage: Bacteria > Campylobacterota > Campylobacteria > Campylobacterales > Sulfurimonadaceae > JBFEWT01. The sequence goes on along the minus strand of JBFEWT010000114.1, from coordinate 591 downwards.
GTGTAAGGGTTTCAAATCATCTATGATGATTATTTAGAGGCACTCTCTTTTGTTTTGTTAAGGATCATATGAAGGTTTTCATGCAGCTTGTCAAGAAGTTCCGCTGTTGAGTGCAGCTCTTCGACCGACTGGATGGCAATATCTTCGCTGCGGTCGAGATAGTGGCTGATATTTGCTTTCATAGTATCGTCGGCATCGCACTTGCTCACCGTCGAGTCCATCTGCTCGGAGAGCAGGCCGATCTCTCTTGCGGCATTTGCAGACTCCGCAACGGCACTTTTGGCATGCAAGATCGCCTGGTCTATATTTTTGACAAACTCTTCGATCTTCATCGAAGCATCTGTTAGTTCGCTGCCGGCGTAGGCGGGTGACTTGGAACCCTTCTCCTGCAGCATCTGGGTCGTCTTCATAAAGCCTTCAAATTCACGGGCGATATTTCGGATACCGAAGAAGGCGAAGAAAACGAAAACGAAAGCTATCGCACCGGCACCCAACTGGATGCGCTCAAGGAATTCCCGTTTGGACTCAATATGGTCCGCATAGCTTTTAACCGCTAGGGTTGAGTACCTGGTACGTGCCCTCGGGTATATC
>JBFEWT010000149.1:0-4335 GCA_041546225.1 Sulfurimonadaceae bacterium | reverse complement strand
TCACACAGTAGAATACCACCTCTAAACTACAACTATGCGGTGGTAGTTCAGTTGGTTAGAATACCTGCCTGTCACGCAGGGGGTCGCGGGTTCGAGTCCCGTCCACCGCGCCATTCCTATTTAATTTTCCAACAAAACTTTTTCAGACTGATATGTTTATCGTTCCAATACGGACTCGATCCCGCTTCGCGTTCAGAGTATCGCTTCGCTCTTTTTCTATATTACTTTACTCATAAAAACGTGCCCCCGGCACCTTTTTCTGAGATATCGTCCACCGCGCCATTCCTACATTTAATTTTCCAACAAAACTTTTTAGACTGATATGCTTATCATTCCAATACGGACTCTATGCGCTTGCATCTACTGACAGACCTTAACTATTTGACAATTATACAAATTAATCTTATACTGTAAGAATGTCTTATATCATTACCCTTCTTGTACTGCTATTGCTACCGCTCAATGCCTTAGAGATTGACGAAAAGACAAGCGGCTTCGACCTTCTGCCAACCGCATCTATCTATATAGACAATACCAATACCCTTTCATACGAGCAGGTCGTAACAAAGACGTTCACGCCCAATACGCAAAAGGTCTTGGGGTTCGGTATCGCCCCTTCGACGGCGTTATGGATACGTTTTACGCTAAAGAACCGTACAGATCAAGCAATTACCAAGGTTCTGGAGTACCCTGATGCCCAAATAGAAATCCTTGATTTTCATTACGATGGGCAGCTTCATCAAGACGGTATGTTCCAGATCAACAGAGAAAAAGAGAGCATCTACCCCAGTCTGACAATCGTTTTAGAGCCCTATGAAGAAAAAGTTTTTTACGTCAAAGCCTATTCAAAGATATCATCTCTGATTGCCCGGATCGTTGTATGGGAAAAAGATGATTTCACACGCCATGACTATAAGCATAAAGGATTTATCCTTCTCTTTTTCACCGTACTTTTTACCTTATTGATCTACAACTTTCTGCTTCTTGTATTTACAAAAGAGAAGGCGTATCTCTTTTATATCCTCTATCTTGTCGCACTCATACACTTCCATTTTCTCAACTTTGGAATTGCTCAGCTTTATCTCTATCCGCAGGCACTAACAATAATGATGATCAAGGCGAATATGCTGCATGTCGCACTGTTGGGGATCGCCATCATACTCTTTACCAGGGAGTTTTTAAAAACCTGCAAGTTCAAACGTTTTGACGTTGTACTTAAAGGCTACCTCTACCTGCTGCCTCTTCTGGCGCTGCTCTGTTATGACAATATAGTATTTGATCTCAATATCATCATCCTTCTTATCCCTGTAGCCCTTATGACCGTTGTCTTGGGCTTTTATGCTCTCTACAAAGGTGAGCAGCAGGCGAAGTTCTATGTTATCGGCTGGACCTTTGTCATACTTTCCCTGCTCTTTTCTATTTTTAAAGCCATCGGGCTCATTGACATCACGGCGGATCTCCCCTATCTGATCGAGTCCGCATTTATATTTGAAGCGCTTCTCTTTTCTATCGCATTGGCCCATAGGATCAGGATCATCTCCGAAGAAAAAAGCAAAGCCGACCAAAAACTGATACGCCTTCAACAAGAAGAGCAGCAAAGACTTGAAAAGCTTGTTACAGAAAAGACACATGACCTGCAGCTCTCCCTTGAAGAGAAGAGCATCCTCTATCAAGAGTTGAACCACAGAGTAAAAAACAACCTCCAGATGATCCTCTCACTGATCAAACTTCAGCTCATGCAGGCGACATCCCCTGAGATTAAAAGCGTTCTCATCACCACGAGGAACAGGGTAAGTGCCATCGCCGAGCTCTATGAGCGGTTATACCTTGAAAACAGTGGTGCCAAAGTCGCCACACTCTCCTATTTTCAAAGCATCATTGATACGATCAGCGACTATTTTGACAAAGATGTCACCGTAGAGTATGCCATCGAGCATGATCTGCATACAAACGAGCTGATCTACTGCGGGCTTATCGTCAACGAACTGGTGACAAACTGTTTCAAGTACGCTTTTGAGAAGCAGGGCAACATCACCATCGGGCTGATGAGAGATGAAAACACGCTCCGCCTTACAGTCGAAGATGACGGCGTCGGGCTTACACCGCAACAAAGTGATTCACTCGGACTGGAAATCGTCAGAACACTGGTGGAAAAACAGCTTTATGGCACACTGGACATAGCGTCCACTCACGGAACAACAGTCACCATACAATGGGAAGAGCATGCATAACTTGAATATTTTGATCGTCGAAGACGAGAGCCTGGTCGCCATGGAGCTAAAACAGAGCATCAGCGCTCTGGGCTACAACGTCGTTGATTACGCAACAAACAACGCTATGGCCGCCGACATGATGCAGCGCCATCAGATCGACCTGATCTTGATGGACATCAACCTCCACGACACGCTAAACGGCATCGAACTTTACAAATCGTTCCAGACCAAGCCCCCCGTCATCTACCTGACCGCCTACGCCGATGATGCCACGATCTCGCAGGCCGTACTGACCGATCCTCTTGGCTACCTTGTCAAACCCCATAACGATGATGAGCTGAAAGCGCTGCTGAAACTCGCCTTTTATAAAATGCATCATGTTAATGCCACCCCTGAAGCGAAGGAACATCGACTTCTCTTTGGAAACGGCTACGCCTTTGATACGCAAAACGACAAACTTTTTTTCAACGACATCTATGTCAAGCTCAGTGCAAAAGAGATGCAACTCTTCAAGCTTCTCATCGACGCCCGGGGCAATTTTGTCAGTTACAACACTATCGAGCATGAACTCTGGCCCGACAAGATCGTACATGATTCGACGTTAAGAGCGCTTCTTTACAGATTAAGAGGAAAACTGGAATACCAATTGATCAGAAACGAGTTCGATTACGGCGTCAAACTGGAGAGATAAATCATATTTCATATTTTGTCACGCAAACTGTAACACCTTTGCAATAGACTTTAGAATATATATCAAAGTCTTACTAAAGGATACATCATGAAAATCTCCCATGCAGCAGCCCAATTCCTTACAACGCTTTCCGCAGCTGCCTTGCTCACCGCGTGCGGCGGCGGGGGAGGCGGAAGTTCCGCTGTCCCCCAAACTCCGGTCGCCGAAGATGACACCGCGGCCACCCTCGTGAACACTCCAACCATCGTGGCGGTTCTTGGTAACGACAGCGACCCCAATGATGACAACCTCACGGTTGTTTCCGTCTCTACGCCGGGATTCGGTATTGCCAGCATCAACCCTGATAATACCATCACCTACCTGCCGGCTCCTGCTGAGACGGGCATCGACTCTTTTGACTACAACATCAGCGACCCTGACGGCAACCAGGCCACAGCCACCGTTACCGTGAATGTCAAGATAAGCAATGTTGCACCCGTTGCCGATGCCGGTCCCGAACTGACGGTTCACCTCAGTGACGGCAGCGTGACACTGGACGCCTCGGCCAGCAGCGACGCCGACGGCGATGAGCTAAGTTACCTCTGGGGCATTACCGGCGTACCCGGAGGAAGCAGTGTCACCCAGATAGAGAACAACAGCAGTGCACTTGCCAGCTTTACCCCGGACGTGACGGGGAGTTACTACTTTTCTCTGAGCGTCAGTGACGGCATAGCGCAGGATGCAACGACACTGGAGGTCATCGTTACCTTTAACGATGCACCGACGGCTGTCGCTGCCACCTCGGTCATCGTGGCCGCTCCGGGAGCTTCCGTACTCCTTGACGGAAGCAGCAGTAACGACCCAGAAGGTGACCCGCTCACCTACACCTGGACCCAGACTGGCGGCATCGACGTCACCGGCGGTGCAGACTTCTTCAGTGAGGCTTCGCCAAGCTTTACGGCGCCCTCATCCGAAGGGCTGGTAGAGTTCAACCTCACCGTAAGCGACGGCGTAGACACCAGCGTGCCCTACCCTGTCGCCGTCTCCGTGCTTGAGCACGCTGATGACGCGCTCTTCGTCTCCGCACTTACAGGCAGCGACATCGCGACCTGTGTAGCGTACACTTCACCCTGTCAAAGCATCATGCACGGACTTGACCGGGCCGCAGCCCACGCCAAGACCTACCTCTATATACAGCAGGGCAGCTACGCCGAGGCAATCACCCTCTCTGATGGCGTATCGCTGCTGGGCAGCTATAACATGAAATGGGGTAAGAACAGCGAGATCAATTCGACCGTTGTGAGCCCGGAGACCTATGCCATGTCCGGCAGCAGCGTTACCGGCCTCCGCATCGAAGGCTTTGCACTGGCGTCGAACGATTGCAGTAGCGCGGGTTGCACCAGCTACGGCATCAAGCTCTCTAACAGCAGCGACATCAACATTACACGCAAT
>JBFEWT010000062.1:0-12109 GCA_041546225.1 Sulfurimonadaceae bacterium | reverse complement strand
CCGTAAAGTAGGGGTCAACAGAAGTGACCATGATCTTGCCGTTTTGCGTTTCTACACGCATCCCGGCATCTGCATAGTTCCCGCCCTCTTCCAAAAAGTGCTCTAGATAGGCTTTTTCAATGACACCGCGCTCTGTCACGACACCCAAAAGCGAACAGCAGGGGTCGGTAAGGATACCGTGCTCTGCGACCGGCTGATCAAATCTGGCCAGCCGGTTCAGTCCCTGCTGCGCCTGGACTATCGCACCGGGCACAATAAACAGCTCATCGATGGCGGCGACCTGCTTCGCAGTGCGCTCATCCAAAGAGAACGGATGCCTGAACGGTTGGGTATCTTCTATAAGATAGAGTCCCAGGAACGGGTCCTCTTTAACAACAGTGACACTCTCGGGTGCTCTATCGGCATAGACGAGACGTCTGCTGTCGCTCAACGCGATCTGAAGCTGAGTATTGACAAGGGAGTGTGAATCTATGAGTTTTTGCCGGCAGCTGGAGAAGTTGCCGGTACAGGCGAAAAGTTCCGCCGAAAGAAAGATAAGCAGTAAAGCGAGTCTGTTCATCAGGCGCTACCGAAGGGATTCATACCCCCCAGCATTCCCATGGCACTCTGCTTTTTGTTATCTTCGACCATCTTGACCGCATCACCGATAGCGGCGATCAAAAGGATCTGCAATGACTCTTTGTCATCAAGAAGAGAGTCGTCGATTTCAAGGTCGATGACTTCACCGTTGCCGTTCATGATGATCTTCACCATCCCGCCGCCGGTCTTGACCGTGAACTCTTTGGATGCAAGCTCCTCTTCCATTTTTTTGGCCTGCTCTTGCATCCCTTCGAGCATTTTCCCCATATCACCGAGGTTGCCGAACATAGTTAGATACTCTTTAAAACTTCAGTGATGTTGTTGTCGTCATCGACAAGCACAACGGTCGGCTCATAGGTCTCAAGGTCTTTGTCATCATACGTAGCATACGCTACGATAATGACCTTGTCCCCTTTGTGGACCTTGCGCGCGGCAGCCCCGTTGAGGCAGATGTCGCGTTTACCGCGTTCACCCAGAATGATATAGGTCGAGAAGCGTTCACCGTTATTGATGTTCAAAATCTCGACTTTCTGTCCGACACGCATCTTTGAAGCTTCTAGCAGCTCTTCATCGATAGTGATCGAACCGACATAGTTAAGGTTGGCATCGGTCACCGTAGCACGGTGAATCTTACTATAGAGCATCTCAATAGTCATTAATTATCTTCCCATCTGTTTCATCATATCCGCAGGCGTGATCGCATTATCCCAAAGATCTTCGGGAATAACATACTCAGCGACCGGCGTCCCGCCGATAATGTGTTCTTCAATAATGCGGTCGATCTTCTCTTTGTTAAGACCCGCATACATAACGTGACCCGGCTCGACAAGCATGACCGGACCCGCATTACAACGGTTAAGGCACGCAGTACGAATCGGTTGTACTGTTCCAATTATACCCTTTTGCATCAAAGATTGCGCTAAATGCTGGAAGAGGTCCTGTGTCTGCGGATTGACACAACTTGGTTTTGGCATCCCCGGAGGTGAAGATTGCTCACATTTGAAAATATAAAAAGCCGGCTGTGGTACGCCCATAATAGCTCTCCTGTAAAAAATTGCGTGATTATAACAAAAGAAGAGTAATTTTATCTTATTTAGAAAAGAAAACTCGCCCTTTAAGGTTTATATGCAAATTATACTCTAGAGAGCGTTCCTGAGTACAATAGACTAGTTGCAGATAAAAGGGTAGAGCTGGTTGTTGGTCTGGATAAGCTTGCGTGCGAGGCTCTGCATCAGGTTGCGGTAGACCTTGGTAAAGGCCGGGCTCTCGTCCTCTTTTAGCTCCATCACCATAATAAAGGCATCTTCGGATGAGACACTTGCGCGCGCACTCCTGCTCTCGCCGAGAATCGGTCCGAGCTCGCCGAAGACCTGCCCCTCTTCAAGTACGGTCAATCCTGCATGGCTGTCCTCGGCAATCCCTTTTTCCGTATAACCCGAGATCATGACATCGCCTCGGATGATGTAATAGATCTCCCTCCCCGCACTGAACTGTTCAAAAACCGTATCCTCTTTTTTCAGACGCAGGAAATCGACACTCTTCACGACATCCAGGATCTCTTCCTCATTCATCCCTCCAAAAAAATGGATGCGGTTGCGTATGGTCAGCAGCATGCTTTCCGCTTTACTCAGCTCGCTGCGATCGAGCACCCGCTCTGCCTGAGGAAGATCCGACTGAAGCATCTTCACCAGACGGTCATAGCGTATCATGACGATAGAGGGGATCACATTGTCTTCGAGCAGTACCAGCTTCTCTTTTTGATAGCTGAAAAGGGTATCGAGATGGTCCTTTGCTGCATTGAGGAACTGATCGGGCAAGAGTACTTCTTCGGGGTTAATCGTTAATGGCATGGTGCTTCCTGAGAATCTGAATCCTGTCGGTTTCACAGATTATATTGAATCTTAACAATTACAATACACTATTCAAACTTTCGGAAGACTGATATGATATAAGTAATAGCTATATGAATTTAAATGAAGCACACCAGAAAGCCGTGGGGGCCCGCTGCGCTCGGCTGCAGTGAGCATGCGAAAGAAAAGAGTCTGGAACTTATTTCAGCAGCTCTCTGACAACTTCACGGTCATCAAATGGAAGTTTTTTGTCATATATCATCTGGTAGGTCTCATCGCCCTTGCCCAGTATCAATACGACCTCATCCTCTTTTTGTTCTTCAAGCGCCTTGGCGATCGCATTTTTTCGGTTGATATCGACATGTACATTGCTGCGATCGTCAATACCTTCAAGGATCTCTTCGACGATCTGCTCGGGATCTTCATTGCGCGGGTTATCACTGGTAATATAGAGCTTCTTCGCCAAGGATGCCGCCACCTTGCCCATCATCGGGCGTTTGCTGCGGTCGCGGTCGCCGCCGGCACCGAAAACGACGAGGATATCCTTCTCTTTGAGGGCATTGAGCACCTGGTGCATGCCGTCAGGGGTATGTGCAAAATCGACAATGACCGTCGGGTGCTCGCTGACAACCTCCATGCGCCCGCTCACACCGGCAAAATTATCGACTTCGTCGCAGATCTCTTCAAGGGTTCTGCCCGTCAAAATATGCACTGCACCGACGGCAGCGGTGAGGTTGTAGAGGTTAAAGAAGCCGTGCAGTGACGCTTTGAACGGGGTCATCGCGCCAAAGTACTGGAATATCCCGCTGATGCCGTCATTTAGCGAGTACGCCATGATCTTATAGGTCGCCGGATTCTCCACACCGTAGGTAAAGGCGTTTTTGATATTGAAATCCGCTCTTGGCTCATCCTTGTTGATCAGCTTTTTGCACTCATCTTGAAAAAAGCTGTTCTTTACGCGGACGTATTCATCAAGGTCGCTGTGATAGTCCAGGTGGTCCTGGGTGATGTTGGTCAGGATCTTCAGCTCGAAAGGGATCCCTTCAATACGTTCCTGATCGATCGCATGCGAACTCACTTCCATGATGAAATACTCGCAGCCGGCGGCTACCGCCTGATAGATATGGCGGTAGGTGTTCAGTACTGAGGGGGTGGTCAGCGATTTACCCTCCACCACTTCATCATTCATAAAGAAGCCTCTGGTTCCCTGCATCGCGGCCTTGTACCCGAGGTCCAGCAGAAACGAGTAGATGGCACTTGCCGTTGTCGTTTTGCCGTTTGTCCCCGTGATGCCGACGATCTTGATACGGTCAAGGCCAAAAAGCGGGGCGATCTCTTCGGGCTTTAGCATCGAATGCATATTATGCTGTTTTGCATCCTCGAGGTACTTGCTGTTTTGCTTTGTCAAGACAAAGGCTGTCTTGGGATCGCACTCTGAAGAGTTTTCGGTTACAAACTCGAACGGGTGCCCGGGAAGTTTAATTTTCAACCGGCTTCCCTTCGTTAAGCTTCTCAATCAGCGTATGCAGCTGCTGGTCATTGGGATAGATATTGAGTGCGCTTTCGAGATAGCTGTATGCCATCTCGTAATAACCGTTATCTACGAGCTGTCCGAGGAAATCTATGAAGTCCTGTTTCTCGGAGATGATCACACGTGTCGAAAACATGATGTTTTCAAAGACCCGTTTAAAATCATCCTCTTTCTTGACTATCTCCATAAACTCGTCGTACATTATGCCGTCTTCATAGGCAAGACGCTCTTCGACCGGTTCGCTCATCAACTCCGTCAACGCTTCAAGCGAACCGTCCATCGTCTCAAGGATCTCACCGATGATCACATCTGCCTCTTCCGCATTCTTCGTGCGCAGCACTTCATAATAATCAAACAGCGCTTCGGCGCCCTCTTCTCCGCTCATTGCCATCTCGGCAAGTATCGCTCCGTTGTGGGCGGCTTTTGAATTGGGATAATCTTTCAGCACCAATGCATAATTTCGTAATGCTTTCTCATATTCCGCTTTTGAAAAATTGTCACTGGCGAGGGCTAGGGTTTTATATTTATTAATAGTTTTCATTGCCTCTCCTTCTTGTTCTTTTATAGACTGTCTATCTGTGTCTCCATCCCCTGCGGTACATTCACTACTACCAACTCAGGGTGGATATCCATTCGGATCTGACGCTCAACACCGTACTTCAGTGTTGTGCCGCTGCTTGCACATCCGACACAAGCGCCTTGCAGCTGAACATATACCGTACCGTTTTTTACTGTCAAAAATGTAATGTCACCGCCGTCAAGTGCAAGTGAAGGACGTACTTTGTCGATCACTTTGCTGACTGGATCCATCAACTCTTCATCTGAAAAAGGGATCATACTTTATTACCTTATAATTCTCTATTTTAATAAAGATAAGATAGAGCAAAAGCCCTTAACTTGTCATAAAGGAATGCTCATAACATCTGCAACATAGCTTGGTTTTCGCATCCCCACCAATATATAATCAATATCGTCATGTCGCTGCAAAAAGTTTAACGCACACTTCTGCATTGACGCTTCACAGCTTTTCAATTCCTCTTTGAGCTGAACACGTGTCGACTTGGCACACTCGTAAGCGACCATCTTCATATATTCGCCCAGGAAGAGCTCAAGAGACTCGGCCAGCACCATCGCCTCATCATCGCCAAGTACAGAGATCGCCTCGCGAAGATGCGGGACGATCTGCGTATGCAGAAATGACTCATACTCCCCTATCCATCCAAAACGGTTCTTTACATCGTCCATCTGACCTATCAGGTTATGGATCTTGCGCAGAACGTCATTGTCCGTCATCTCGAGTATCTCATTGAGATAGTGGTAGTACTCATGCGGCTCGTCATAATCCGCAAGACGGTACATCAGCTGCCCTTTCTGGGCATTAAGCGGACGGTTGGCCATCACTTTCAGGCCGTTTTTGTGCGCCCATGCGGCGCACTTCAGCCCCTCTTGTTCGAGCAGGTTGACAGGGAGCTGGATCATCGAGAAATGGTGCTTTTCACTCTTCGCCTCTTTCGCGGCATTCTGCGCCAACGTCACGAGGTCTTCATACGGAAGGAACTCCGGATCCCCGAACGCTTTGGAAAAACTGTTCGAACTGATCCCGTAGCTTTTGATCCTGCCGGCTGCCACCTCTTCCTCCAGGGCAACGAACGCTTCATAGATACGCTCATACATCGTATCCAGCATAACGACGCGCTCTACGCCTCTGTTCATCGCATCAAGTATATAATATTCGGGATTGTGCAGCAGATAGCAGTCGATACTCTCCCGCTGCAGACGCTCCAGGCTCAATGCAAGCTGGTCACGCATAAACTCCGCAGATATGGAGTGATAACAGTGCTCAGAATACTCGACTATACCGTCAAAACGTTCTCCGTTCTTGACACGCTCAAGCTGTGAGCCCTGGATATAGCCGAACTTACTGACGATCATCACCTCTGAAGATATGGCTTCATCTGCCTGTTTCAATGCTTTTGCCACCGCACGTTCCGCATCGCCGTTCATGTAGTTCGTCGAAGTATCGATAAGGCGTACACCGGCTTCAAGTGCGTCAACAATCGCTTCTATGTGCAGAGGATTGTGTACAGTGACACGGTACGTTCCAAATCCGATCGATGCATTCATGGGTATCCTTTTTTAAACAGTTACGAACTCTAGCACTTTTTATTAAACACGACAATACGGTCACGTTGTGTAAACTGCTGATTCATAGTAGGAAAAATGGGGTAAGTTTTAAATGAAGGGGGCGAACCCGTATAAAATTATACGAGTTCGATAAATGCCATAGACGCTGCGTCACCGCGGCGAGTACGGGTTTTGATAATACGAGTATAACCACCGTTACGCTCAGCGTACTTAGGTGCAACTTCGTTAATCAGAGTCTTAACACTCTCTTTGTGCTGCAGTGCAGCGAAGACAGCACGGTGAGCGTTTGCATCACCTTTACGTGCAGTCGTAATAAGTTTTTCAACGTATGAACGAAGCTCTTTCGCTTTTTCCACAGTTGTTTCAATTTTTCCGTTTTCGATCAACGCGATGCTAAGGTTTTTCAGCAGTGCAGCGCGGTGTGCACTTGTACGACCCAGCTTGCGGTATCCGTGACGATGTCTCATGATACTTCCTCTTTTTTATTCTGCTTCGATTTTCTTTTTCAGTGCATTTACCAGATCATCTGGAAGGTCTGCACCGACATCAAAACCGGCTTCTGCCAGTTTCTCTACGATCTCTTCGTACGATTTTTTACCCAGGTTTTTCACATTTTTCAGATCATTCTGGCTCATCAATACGATTTCACCGATATATTTGATAGAAGAACGGTCAAGGCAGTTATAGCTGCGTGCGCTCAGACCCAATTCATCAATACGGCCCGTAAGGCGTTTCAGCTCCGCAGACTCTTCTGCACGTTCAATCGTTGCAGGAGCCTGGATGCTTACTTCGCTGTTAAATACGGCGATCTGTGCATACATAACTTCCAACGCGTTTTTGAATGCGTCTACCGGACTGATCTGTCCGTCAGTTACGATGTTCAGTACAACTTTTTCAAAATTCGGATTGTCCTCTACCAGAACGTTCTCGATTGCGTACGTTGCTTTGCGGACAGGTGTAAAGAACGCGTCAAGAGCGATATAGCCCTCGTCAAGTTCTTCACGGATATCTTCACTCGGCACGTAACCGATACCCTGATAGATTTTGATCGAAAAATTCAGCGTTGCATCTTCATTCAGTGTTGCCAGGAATGCATCCGGTGTAACTACTGCAACATCATCATTTTCAAGATCAGAGCCTTTGATCTCACATGGACCTGTAAAGCTATAGCTGATCTCTGCATCTTTGGCATCGTTATTCAGTTTGAAACGGATCCCTTTAAGATTGATGATGAAGTCAGAGATATCTTCCAGCATACCGCGCACAGAGTCAAACTCGTGCTTGGCGCCTTCGATTTTAATCGCTACCGGAGCATATCCCAAAGAGCTGCTCAGCAAAAAGCGGCGAAGTGGGTGTGCCAATGAGACAGCATAACCTGTCTCGAATGGGTAAGCAATAATGTTCGCTTCGTTTTCACTGATCTGCTCTACGACAAACTCTTGTGGAAGAAGCGGAGATGTTTTGATCTTTTTCATTTACAACGCCTTTATTTCAATGATTATTTCGAGTAAAGCTCGACGATCAGACGTTCTTCAACAGGGATAACTACCTCTTCACGTTCCGGAAGGCGCGTAAAGATACCGAATACTTTCTCAGCATCGATGTCAACCCATGGTGCAAGACCAGTCTGGTTTGTCAGTTCAATAGCACGAACAACCTGAGCGTTCTTTTTGCTCTTTTCGCGGATCTCGATCTTCTGACCCGGCTTAACGCGGTAAGATGCGATATCTACGCGTTTGCCATCAACAAGAACGTGACCGTGGTTTACGAACTGGCGTGAGAAACGACGAGTCGTTGCAAAGCCCATGCGGTAAACTACGTTGTCAAGACGCTGCTCAAGCAGGCTGATCAGGTTGTAACCTGTATTGCCCGGGCGACGTTTTGCTTCAGCGAACAGTGCGCGCATCTGCTTTTCAGATACACCGTACATGAATTTCGCTTTTTGTTTCTCGTTCAGCTGAAGGCCGTACTCAGAAACTTTTTTACGACGCTGACCATGCTGGCCAGGACCATAAGGACGTTTTTCAAGTGCAGATTTTCCTGCAAGACGACGCTCACCTTTAAGTGCAAGGCTAACACCGAATCTTCTTTCGATTTTTTCTACTGGACCTCTATATCTTGCCATCAGTAAACTCCTTAAACTCTACGACGCTTAGGTGCGCGACAACCGTTGTGTGGTAGTGGTGTAACATCTTTCATGAATGTAACACGGATACCTTCGATAGCACCTACAGCTTTAACTGCTGTTTCACGACCTGAACCAGGACCTTGAACTTTGATACCAAGCTCTTTGATACCGTGAACCATCGCTTTTTCAACTGCCGCTTCTACTGCCTGCTGTGCAGCAAACGGAGTAGATTTTTTTGAACCCTTGAAACCAAGGCTTCCGGCAGAACTCCATGCGATCATATTACCCATTTCATCGGTAATAGTTACAAGAGTATTATTGAATGATGCAGAGATATGAACTATACCGCGTGCAATATTCTTTTTTACTACTTTTTTACGAGTTGCTTTTCTTTTTGCCATGCTCTAATTCCTTACGCTGCGCCGACAGTTCTACGTTTACCCTTGCGAGTACGCGCGTTTGTCTTAGTTTTCTGACCGCGACATGGAAGACCGCGACGGTGGCGAAGACCACGGTATGAACCCAGGTCCATCAACGCTTTGATGTCCATTGCGACTTTCTTGCGAAGGTCACCTTCAACCATGTGGTTTTCACGGATTTCGATAGCGATTTTTGCCGCTTCGTCTTCTGTCAGTTCATGTACACGCTTGTTGTAATCGATGCCAGTAGCATCAAGGATCAAACGTGAAGTATGAAGGCCGATTCCATAGATGTATGTAAGACCATACTCCATGCGTTTTTTCTTAGGTAAGTCTACACCAGCAATACGTGCCATGCTTATCCTTGTCTCTGTTTGTGTTTAGGGGTTTTGCAGATAACACGTACAATTCCCTTGCGTTTGATAACCTTACAGTCATCACACATCTTCTTTACTGAAGAACGTACTTTCATGGTACTCTCCGCTTATTTTGTTCACTTTGCCTGTTTCATAGGCTTTTCGTACAACGAAAAACCAATGCTTGTATCTATTTGTCAACAGGTACAAACATTCAACTTATATGTTCAAAACAGCAAAGCGGATGCGTATAATACATTAAAAAAAGTAAAAATTTTATTAAACTGTAAGGAAAGAAGTGGAACTACCCGGAAAGATGGTGCAAGAGTACCCTTATGGGCACTCTGTTAATAGTGCTCTTTCATCGATGCGTCCTGAATAAGACTCGGATCGAAGCTCACAACCTTGTTGCGTCCGGACTCTTTTGCATGGTAGAGCGAGATGTCCGCGAACTTGATACATTTCCAGATGCTTTCACTGTCAAGCGGGAACATCGACGTACCGACACTCAGTGTTTTGCTGAACGATTCCGAACCGGCATAGATACGCTGCTCGGCGAATGTCGTACGGATCTTCTCGGCGACTACCGTTACAAACTCTTTGTCGCAGTTATGCAGCAGGATCAGGAACTCTTCGCCGCCGAAGCGGATGGCGATGTCTGATTTGCGGACACTCTCTCTGATGACGCGCGAAATGATACGGATCGCTTCATCACCCGCATCATGGCCATAGGTGTCATTGATCATCTTAAAGAAGTCAATATCGACCATCAGAACACCGTACGGCGTACCCGTACGCAGTGCCTGCGGAATCGTCGTGTCCGCGAACTCGTCAAGATACTTGCGGTTATACATCCCCGTCAGCTGGTCGACACGCGCCATCTTGTTAAGTATCTGCATCAGCTTCTTGCTGACGATAGCCGGCTGCGCCGTTGCGACATAGTCTTCGATCAGACCGACCAGGTTTCTGACACGCAGGCTCTCCTCTTCGCTTTTTGTCACGATGGAAATTATGAGGTTCAGCTCATTGGATATCGAATACGGTATACAGAGGTATTGCGAGTCCGGATCGTTGTATTTGTCGCATGTATTGTCAAAGATCGTCGAATCGACCATCGCGTTGATGCGGTCTGCACGGCATTCACCCTGCTCTACACCGCAGTGGCAGCCGCTGACCGTATAGACCACTTTTTTCATTCCGCTCATGGTGTCGGCTTCTATGATGGAAAAGTCTTCGAGTTTGAACTTGTTTTTAAGCACATAGGCGAAGCGCTTGTACACATCTTCGAGCTCTTCGTCATTCTCTATCGTCTGCTTGAACTTATAGATATCCGAAAGCTGGTCTATCGTGTTATTGATACTGACCAGCGGATCGGCATGGCGTTCCTGGTTTTTATTCTGTATAAAGATATAGACCTTTTTATCGATCTCGTCAAAGACCTTCTGCAATTTTTCCAGAAGCGTGTTGAGCATACCGGCAACCGCCTTGCTCTCGGCAAGGTTTCCGCCCTCTACGCGCATGGAGTAGTCTCCCTCATACGCCGATTTCATAACATCGCGGATAGAGTAGAAGATATTGACATACGGTTTTAAGAACTTGTTGACGACGATCAGCACCAGCATCATTATAATAATGGCAAAGGTCGCCGTATAGGCTACGGTCACCAGACTGCTGCCGCGTACATCGCTCACGTCTACGACCATGCTGACCGCTCCGAGCACCTCGCCCTCTTTGGCGTTGTGACAGTTCAGACAGTTCGGTGTTCCGAACGCCGAAGCGATAAACGGGATGGTGATACGCATCGTGCTTTTTGATGCCGTCTCCGTCATCTCTTTTGCCATCTGCCCGGTCTTGAGTACGCGCTTGTCGAGTTCATCACGGGCGATCTCGTTATTGAACCCTTCGCCGAACTGCTCAATAACCGTTGGAGAACGTGCGATCCAGATGTTGCTGATATTTTCGACATTTTCGATCTGGTCAAGGAAGTAGGCGCGCTTGTCCATCATGCCGTTAACCATATGGGCCGTCAAACCGCCTTTGACGATCTCTGCCGTCAACTTGGCCCGCTCTTCAGCATGCTTGATGCCGTACTCTCTGAAGTTCATCGTGATGATGACGATCATCGCAACGAAAAACGTCAGAAAAAGTCCCAGCAGTATCAGTGTCACTTTCTGTCGTGTGCTCATGCATTTTCCTAGTTATTGGCCTATCCCGTATATGCACAGGTTATTACGCAAGATTATAACATCTAATATTAAAGCCTACTTTGTTTCTGTGGTAATACCTGATTATTTGTGATAATTTTGCCAAACCGATATAATGGCGTCAAGATTATACAAAGTGCTAACCAATGAATGAAACCATCGAAATCGGCCGTATCAACCGTCTGCGCATTGAGCGGCATACCGCCCCGGGCCTCTATCTCAGCGCTGCCAATGAAGACGAGCTTCTTCTTCCAAACCAGTATGTCACAGACTCCATGAATGACGGCGACGAGATCGATGTTTTTGTCTATACCGACTCCGAAGACCGCCCTGTCGCCTCGACCCAGCTGCCCAAAGCGATGCTTGGCGAGTTTGGGTTTTTCGAAGTCGTCGACACCACCCGTTTCGGTGCCTTTGTGGACTGGGGGCTTCCCAAAGACCTCTTTGTACCCAACAGCCTGCAGAAAAAACCTTTCAGAGTAGGGGACAAACGTATTTTGTACGTCATCAAAGACGAACAGACGAACCGTCTCGTGGGAACTGAAAAGAGTTCCGAGTACCTGATGAAAGCCCCCCGCACGCTTCCTGTCAACAGCGAGGTCAAACTGCTGCTGCTGGCAAAAACACCCCTGGGCTATAAAGTCATCGTCGACAATGCCTATGAAGGGCTGATATTCCATAATGAGCTCTTTGAGGATGTCCGGACCGGCGATTGCCGAAAAGGGTATATCAAACAGGTGCGCAAAGACGGCAAGCTTGATATCTCGCTTCAACCCACCGGCGGTAAAAAAGATGACATCGCTACCGAAAAGATCATCGCTTTGCTGCGCGAGAACAACGGGATGCTCCCCTACAACTACAAAAGCGATGCCGACCAGATCTCATCCGTCTTCGGGT
>JBFEWT010000189.1:0-3065 GCA_041546225.1 Sulfurimonadaceae bacterium | reverse complement strand
TGCATCAGCTGCACAATATCCTGCGCGTCAGTCAGCGCCACCCATACGGTCTGCTTGGCAGAGGTATAGATCCATGCCAGGATCTCGTCCAGCGCATACGCACTCTCGCAAGCCTTCGCATCCGCTGCTATATAGGGACGGTAGGTCATAGAGAGCGCAGGGGCGATACCTGCAAAACGGTAGGGTCTGATTGCGGGGAAATAGAGACTGCTCGAGGCATAAGGGTGCAGTGTACCGCGGCTCGAAAGTCGTGAAAGATGCTGCTGCGTCTGCATAATCGCCTGCGCGAAACTCTTCAGCATCCCTTTGGCGTAGTGTTGCGGCGCGCCTACAAGCTGATCGCAGATCCATTCACACAGCACTTCGGGCATAGCAGTGTAATATCTGTCAAAAAAGTGCCGGTTTCCGTGACTATATTTCGAAGCAACGGTCTCACCGTAGAAAAGATGAAGATAACCGTAGTGAAGGTCGTTGTGCTCGATCTCCTTGCGCAAGGTAACGCCCATCATCTTTTTAAGCCGTTTAAGGATGACCGGTCTTCCGGCATCGACAATGGCTCGTAAGCGTTTGTGCACATCGTTTACGGGCGTAGATCTCAAAATATCGCGATTCCCCATGCCGGCTCCTTCTTCTGATGTAACCACTTTACAGCCATAGTGCGACAGCTTTATGTCGCACTATGCGAACTGTGCGCATGAGAGCCACGCAAGCAAGGAGGATATCTCCTTCTGTATAGACGCAAAACCTTCGCTTTTCGTACCCTTTTCATCCATGTAGAGCCTGCGGTTGAGCTCGATCATCAGCGAACTGACCCGCGCATCTTTGTAGTAATGGCGCATCGGCACGATGCTCCCGGCAAACGGCGAGTTCACCGCGACGCTATAACCGCGCTTTTCAAAATAGTCCCGCACCACCTTTTCTAGCAGCTCCGGCGTATGGAAAGCGTCCGTGCCTATACAGATATCGGGGCGCGCCGCGTCGCTGTGGTGCGGCAGTACTTCGTCCGGGAAACTGTGGCAGTCGATGATGAGGGCACTTCCCTTGCGCGCGAGTTCGTCGCAGACCGCCTCTTCGAGCTTTGCATGGTGGGGGCGGTACATCTTCTCTATGATCTGCGCGCGCTCTTTGGCATCGACCTCGCGCAGCCGCTCGCCGAAGGAGTTGTGCGTGTAGACGACGCCCATCCCTTTTTTGCTCATGGCCTCCAGCGCGTCGTCTTCAAAACGCTCCACGTCGCAGATGAGCCTGCTGTAGGGGAAAACGATGCGCGCAGCACCCTCGCAGCTATAGAGTTCGTCGGTGTACCAGTCGGTCATGCGCAGCAGCTCTGTGTCGCGCTCGCATAAAAACGTTTTTCCGGCGGTATCGGTGGATGAGTGGGGAATGTGTAAGATCATAATGCGCTCCTTTGCTTTGGAGCACACTATACGGGAGGGGTGCGACAGGCTTGTGTCGCATTAAAAAGTGATTTGCCTCAGGGCATCTTTTTAACTGAGCGCTATCTCCTCAAGTCCGTAACCGGCAACGGCACAATAATCCGGGATATAGAGGATCGACGCCCAGTCGTACCAGACGGTCGCTTTCTCGCTGTCGGGAAGCGACGCCATCGGCACAAGGCAGTTGTGCAGGCGGCACTCTTTGTGTTTCTTTGTATCATGCTTCCAGCCTCTGATCCAGTGTGTCATGTTCCAGCGGTTATGTTCCGCCGTTGTCAGTGCATCAAAAAGATTGCCCTGCTTCGAGGAGAAGAGCGGGATGCTCTTCGCGTAGCAGAGGCACTCCTCCTCGCTGCCTTCCTCAAGCAGCCTGCCCAGCTGTTCAAAATCGCTGTAGATCTTCTTGCAGCCCTCTTTCCCGACACGTTGGGCGAGATGTTCGTCAAAGCGTTTCCTGTTCTGCTCAAGCAGCGCAGCCGGATCTTTCGCATCGGACTTGACGCGCTTGAGCCCCAAAGCTTTGAGCTTCAGGTCCATATGCGCCGCCTGCGCCCTGCTCTGGCTCTGGTCCTCCATGGAGGCCTGACGCCACTCGTCGTCGATCGCTTTGCGGTTTTCTTTTACGGACATGCTCATCTCGCGTATGTTAAGCGTATTACTGTGCGCCAGATGGACCAGCTTCGCGATATCTTCGTGGCGCTGGTCGATAAGGTTCTCTTCGGTAAAGACCTGCGACACCTTGCCGAACGAATAGAACTGTTCGAAGTTGATCTTGTTCTGGTCGATAAAGGCACCAAAACGCTTGTCTTCGCCCATAAAGAAGAGTATCTTCGGATGGTTATGCTCCGTTGAACGTGCTTCATAGAAATAGATCTGGTTGTAGAGGTTCATCGCGGTCTGGATATTGTGCTGCTCCTCTTCATGCGTGAGGTAGATGTTGGTCAGCGAAGCGTCTTTCCACAGGTCCAGCGCATAGAACGTACGCTGCTCTATGGAGCTCTGGATAAACGTGATGGAGAAGGTGCCCGCTTCTTGCCATGCGAAGAAACGCTGGTTTACCTGCTCTTCGCAGGCAAGGCTGTCCTCACAGATATAGTAGATGGTTATAGGGTTCTCGTTGGGCAAGTGCGCCGTCTTGAAGATCTCTTCAAGCAGGCTCAAGGAGAGCTCAGAGTGTCCGACCAGCGCCAGCGAAAGGGGCTTGTCACTCTCTATATACGCTTGCGTATCGCCATCGACTGGGTGTTGGCGCAGCAGTGTCTTGGCCGCTTCCTGACGGAAGGAGACGACACGGATATCAAGCACATCGCTTTCAAAACTCTTGCACCGCTCGCTTTCGCTCGTGCCTTCGAGCTCTTTAATAAACGGTTTGTCTTTATACGACTCGAGGTATTGCGCCGCGATAGCGCCCAGTCCGCCTTCGTCAAAGAGGCTGTAGAGCTCCTTCTTGACCAGGTGGATGATAAGGCTGATCTGGTTGCTGTTGCGCTTAAGCGCCTCCACATTCTCAAAGGCGTAACGCACCAGTACCGATGCGATCTCGATGTTAAGCATATCGTTTCCGGCTGCGATGAGGACATAGCGTGATTTGCTGACGACCGCACGTTCGTACATTGACAGGTTGTCAAG
>JBFEWT010000103.1:0-7802 GCA_041546225.1 Sulfurimonadaceae bacterium | reverse complement strand
TTGGGCCGCTACCAGCTTGTCTATAAGGTCAAAAGCCTCTACATCTCCATTCTCTCCTCACGCTCACAGTACAATGCCCAACGTGCCTACACTGATGCCTTGCAGCAGCTGCATGACACCATCGTATATGAGATCGAACTCGGTAAACGCGCGCACATCGAGCGTCTAAAGGCTGCAGCAGACCTTGAGAATGCCCGGGCGAGACTGGTCCAGATCAACTCTGAATCAGAGATCCTAAAAGCAGGGCTTGCCGCTTTAATGAACGTTGACAGGATCAGTGAACTTGAACCCGTTCTCATTGAGATCAACGAAGAGAAGAATGATACTATCGAGCTCTCAAAACTGATGCGTTCGCGCTATGCACAGATCGGCGTTGAACAGAGTGCCAAAGCCGTCCAGAAAAGCAGCGCCGTGTATTACCCCCAGATCGCCTTCAATGCCTATTATGGGCAAAATTTCGGCCCCAACGATGCAGATAATGCCGACAGCGGAACCTGGAACAGCCAAGAGGTATGGCAAGCCGGTATTTTTCTCAAATGGAACCTCTACGATTTCGAAGCCAAAGGCGCCAAAGTTCAAAAGGCGAAACTAAGTGCCATGCAAAGCCGCCACGAACGTACCATAACCGAGCGTGAGCTCGAACGCGCCCTCAGCGAAGCACACAGTAAAATCGCCGCTGCCCTTCACGCCTACCGCAGCGCGGATGCAGAGGTCGCCATGACGAGCGAAGCGCAGAGTATCGAAGAGATACGCTATGAGAACGGTGCCGCACAGCTTAACGACCTGCTTTATGCCAAAGCCCGCCATCAACTGGCACTCAGCCGCGTCATCGATGCGAAATACCGCTACCAAAACAGCCTATACCATCTAGAATACCTACTTGAAAAGGACCAAAATAAATGAAAAAAGCACTCTTTTTCATCCTCGCCATCGCTATTCTTGCCGCTGCGGGAATCGTACTTAAAAAACGCAAAGATGCCGTAGCGTCAGCTTCCAAACCTGCGCCCATAACCTACAATGTTAAAACCGTCATGCCTCAGATCCGCGACATAGCCTCTAGCCGCCCCTTTCTCGCCAAACTCGAAGCTGAAAAAAGTGCAAAGCTTGCTTCAAAACTAAGCGGACGCATAGATAGGGTGCTTGTCAACGAAGGAGAGTATGTAAAGCGCGGTGATCTACTTGTACGCATCGATGCACAAGAACTTAATGCCAACATCTCCGCACTGCAGACAAACCTGCATGCCCTTCAAAGTGATACGGCCTATACCAGAAGCCGGCACGAACGCAACCTTGCGCTCTATCAAGCCGGAGGTATCGCCAAAGAGCAGTTGGATGCATCCGAAGTCGCCCTTATCAGCAAACAATCCGCAGTGGACGCCACCCGTCACAAGATAAACGCACTTGAAATCCAGCGCGACTACCTTGACATTACAGCCCCTTTTGATGGCACGGTAGGAAGCGTCATGATGGATGAGGGCGACCTTGCCGCACCGGGCCGCGTGATCATAACCATCAACGCCCTGCAGCAAAAACTCACCTTCTCCTATGTCCCCGACAGCCATCCGATCAACAACGAGCAGCCGCTCATACTAGAGGGAAAGAAGATCGGCGAGATCACAACGCTTTACAGCGACGCAAAAAACGGCCTCCTTGTAGCCGAAGCTTCGCTTTACAAGCCACTTCCTTTGCCCAATGACAGCTATCTTAACATCAAACTGCTCACCTCTCAGCGCAGCGGATGCAGCGTACCCCTTAATGCTTTGCTTCACCAGCAAGACGCTACACGCGTTATGCGCTACATCCAGAACGGTTTTCTAGCGACCGATGTCACTGTCATAGCACAAGACGATACGTATGCACTCATCGAACCCTGCCCGCAAGTGCCCGTCGCCGTCGCGTCAGAGGCGAAGCTGAGCCTTTTGCCGAGCTACGCCAATGTCACCGTCATAACAGGTCATAACAATGAATAGCAGCTGGATAGAGCGCCTTCTCAAGCGCCCTTACTTCATATACTCGTTTCTGATGCTCTTCATCTTTGCGGGCATTGTCGGGTACGGCAAGATCGACCGCAAGCTCTTTCCCGATTCGAACTACCCGCAGATAGCCGTTGTCATCGTGCAGCCCGGCGCTTCTGCCAAGAGCATCGCGTCCAACGTCAGTGTTCCCGTCGAAGAGGAGCTCTACACCATCGACAAGGTGCGCCGCGTCTTCTCAAACACCATCGACGAAGTGAGCGTCATCCGCGCGGAGTTCGAGTACTCAAAAGATATCGGACTCGCCGCAAGCGATGTCACCAATGCGCTCAGCAAGATACGCTCCGCCATGCCCGCGTCCATCAAAGAGCCGCAGGTGCATCAGATCTCCTCAACGACGGCCCCCGTAGTCGTTGTCGCCATCAGCCCAAAAGGCAATATGCCCTTTGAAGATATCCGCCAGCTCGCCCAAAACGAGCTCTCCCATGCACTGCTCAATGTCGAGGGCGTTGCCAACATCGACATCTTCGGCGGCTACAAAAAAGAGCTGCAGGTCATCATCGACAAAGAGGCGCTTGACCGCTGCGGACTGGGCATAGGTGCTGTTCTGGCTGCATTGAAGAACAATGCACAGGATTATGCCATCGGTTTCATTACCAACGACAACAGCCGCTACCTGCTCAAGTCGCCGGGCAAAAAAGAGAACGTAGCCGCACTTAAAGCGCTGCGCCTGAACAAGGATGTCTCCCTCGGCGACGTCAGCCGCATCTATTTCGGCCACTACGAAAACAGCGCCGCGTACTACGGCAACGGCAAAGATGCGATCGCCCTCGCCGTACAGCGCTCCGATGACGCCGATGTCGTCAAAACCATCACCCGCGTCGAAACAGAGCTCGAAAAGATCAAAGCGCGCTACGCCAACCTTAATTTCGAGATCACCGACACCCAAAAAGAGACCATCGTCCAGAGCACGAGCAATATGTTCGAGTCCCTGCGCGATGCGATCATCATGTCTACCATTGTCGTCTTTCTGTTTCTGGCCAGCTTCAGGCAGGTGCTTGTCGTCTTGCTGACCATCCCCATCGTCTATACGGCGACCATCGCGCTGATGTGGGTCGTGGGCATCGAGTTCAACGTCGTCACCCTCACGGCCATCATACTCGCACTCGGCCTGCTGCTCGATGACACCGTGGTAGTCATGGAAAATATAGAGCGGCATTACCGCGAACTGCACGACGAGATCCATAAGGCGGTCTTCTCCGGTACGAGAGAGATCATGTTCGCCGACCTCTCGGGCACCGTCACGACCATGATCGCCCTCTCCCCGATGCTCTTCGTCGGCGGCTATCCGCAAACGGTTTTCCAGCCCCTCGTCGGTACCCTTTTGCTGGCGCTGGCGGCCTCCTATATCATCTCTATCACTGCCGTACCGTTGCTCTCGCTATGGATACTCACCATTCGCAACCCGTTCATCCTCCGCAGCGAAGAGATTTTCCACCGCATCTCCTCCAGTGTCACCGATGCTATTCAAAGCTTCTTCTCAAACGCGCTCAAGGCAGCGCTGGCACACAAAGGGGTGGCCTTTAGCTACCTTGCGGCACTTGCCGTCCTCTTTATAATCAGCGCGAAACTGGTCATGCCGACTGTCGGACGCGAACTGATGCCGCCGATGGATACAGGCGGAGTCAAAATAAATATCACGGTAGATCCCAACCTGCCTATTGAGGCGAGCCAGAAGGTCGTCGAAGAGGCCAATGCCATCATAGCCGCCAACGGCGATCTGCTGCGGCTCTCTTCGGCTATCGGAAGCGAACCGGGTGTGATGAGTGTGGGAAGCGGCAGCGGCAGTGACCAGATCGCCATCAGCGCGACCTACGTCAACCGCTACGAGCGTGAAGAGAGCATCTGGGATATAGAGCGGCGCCTGCGTCCGCAGCTTGCACAGATAGAGAACATCAAGACCCTCGATGTCGTCGACTACGGGGCGACCGCGCTCGCAAGTATCCGCGCCAATATCGACGTCACCCTCTCAAGTGCAAACTTCAGCGACCTCGAAGAGGCGGGAAAGATCGTCGAAAAAGCACTTTACAATACCCGGGGTATCGTCTCCGTATCCAAAACATGGCAGAGTGACAAAAGCGTCTACAACCTTAACATCAACGAGAGTGCCGCCGCGCTTTACGGCCTTAACAGCGCCGACATCACCTCGCAGTTGCAGGTCCTGCTCCGCGGAGCCAATGTCGCGACTTTCCCGCTGCAAAACAGCGTCGACTTTAACGTACGCCTCTGGATACCCGAGCAGCAACGCGACAGCCGCCAAAGCATCAACGCCCTTTTGCTCGACACCCCAAAAGGGAAAATACCGGTCGAAGCTGTCGCCACCCTCAGCAAAGAACGCGAACCGGGCATCATCACCCGCGAAGGGCTCAACTATACGCTCAACGTCTACGGCTTCCGCGAAAAAGCGGCCATCTCGCATATCATGGATAACTTTGATACAGCATTCGAGGGCTTGCAGCTCCCCGAGGGGGTCACCATGGAGCAAAGCGGCGACATCAAACAGTTCAAGAGCTCGGCGGGCCGGATGGTCGGGGCCATCGGTTTCGCGGTCATCCTGATTTTCTTTACGCTTATCGCCCTGTTTAACTCCATCAAGATCTCTTTGATGATCATCGTCTCAATACCGCTCACCATCATCGGTGCCTCATGGACGATGCTGGGGCTTGATTACCACACCTCTATGCCTGCCATGATGGGCTTCATCCTGCTTTCAGGGGTCATCGTCAACAACGCCATCTTGCTTATCCACTTCGCACAGGAGAAGATGGAAGCGGGGCTTAACAAGACCGAAGCGATGATGCAGAGCATCCGCATCCGTACCCGTCCTGTCCTTATGACCGCTTTTGCCGTTTCGGCGGGTATGCTCCCTGTGGCGCTGGGTTCCGCCATCGGGCTGGAACGTCTGGCACCGCTGGGCGCAGTGGCCATAGGGGGACTTATCGTCGGGACATTCCTGACCCTGCTCTTCATCCCGCTCATCTTTATCTGGACAACGAAAGAAAAAGAAGCACTTGATCGCTAAATAGCTCTCAAGTGCTTCTTCAAGCGGTATACAATAGTGTGCTATCATTAAATTTTACATTTACACCTTTGCCGCCAATACTACATAAGAACGGTAATATAAAAGGAAACGGATAATTGGTGCAGAATAAACGATCTTTATTAAAGAAATTTCTCCAATGGATAAGTGCAGCAGCAGCACTGTTCATCTTAGGCGTTGCCGCCATTCTCATCTGGCACTCCGCCCAAAACAGCACTCCAGACTCCTCCCATTACCCCTTCAAATCCCAACAGGCAAAAGAGGAGTTTTTAACCTTCTACGATGAAAAGGCCAAGCAGTGGCCGGTAGTGTCTACTACAAAGATGCTAAACACCTCCTACGGACAGACATTCGTCAGGATAAGCGGTCCTGCGGATGCCGATCCGCTGCTGCTGCTGCATGGCGGCGGCGGCAATGCGCTGCAGTGGATACCCAATGTCGAAGCATTCTCACGGCACTACAGAGTCTTCGCTGTCGATGATATTCATGGTCACGGCCGCAGTATCCCCACCAGAGCCATGGAGACTCCCGAGGATTACGTACGCTGGCTTAATGAAGTGCTTGACGCACTGGCACTGCAGGAGCCGGTCAATATCGCAGGGCTCTCTTACGGCGGGTGGGTCACCGCGCACTATGCCCTGAGGTTTCCGCAGCGGCTTAACAAGATCATCCTCATCACTCCCGCAGCCACTGTCATACCCTTCTCTGCCGAATGGATCTTCAGGGCGACTCCCGTACTGCTGTCACTCAGGTACTTCACCCGCGAATTCATGCAGTGGCTGGCAAAAGACACCATTGAGAGCGGTGCCGAGGGTCGTGCCGCCATTGATGAGTACATAGAGGAGAAACTCTTAAGCGTACGTGCTTTCAACGTCAACAAGATGCTGCCACCGGACGTGCTGAGTGATGAACAGCTCCATAGTCTTCA
The DNA here is from genome assembly GCA_041546225.1 of Sulfurimonadaceae bacterium. Lineage (GTDB taxonomy): Bacteria > Campylobacterota > Campylobacteria > Campylobacterales > Sulfurimonadaceae > JBFEWT01. Next base: position 1,801 of record JBFEWT010000103.1, on the reverse strand, counting down.
CGTACCCACGCTCTTTTTGGTCGGCGAAAATGAAAAATCCTACCCCGCACACAAAGCGGTAGAGCGTCTTAACAGGGTCGCGCCTCAGATCCAGACGAAAATCATCATGAACGCGGGCCATGACCTGGCAATCGTAAAAGCGGAAACGGTCAATAGAGCGATCGTCGAATTTTTACGTCAGGCAAGCCAAAAAGAGAGCAAACAGCCCGAATAACCCGGCCTTATACCGCCAGCTGCACCATTGAGCTATTATTAACCTTTTTTTTTGTATAATCTCCAAAAAAATATTAGGTGTTTTCCGATGATCAGCTACGAGAGTATTAAACCATGGCTTTTTAAACTACAGCCCGAGACAGCCCACCACCTCGTCGAGTACTTTCTTCGCAGCAGCAACCTCTGCCCCGTGGCCTTCAACGGCTGGACGGCAAAACACTTCATCACCGACCCTTCACTCAGCCAGGAACTTTTCGGCCGCACCTTTTTGAACCCGGTCGGCCTTGCGGCGGGCTTTGACAAGAATGCGACGATGATCCGCGGCATGCAGGCACTGGGCTTCGGCTTTACCGAGATCGGTACGCTGACACCGCAGCCGCAGCCGGGCAACCCGAAACCGCGCATGTTCCGTCATGTCGAGGAAGAGAGCATCCAAAATGCGATGGGTTTCAACAACGACGGCCTCTACGCCGCGCAGAAACGCCTGCAGCAGCGCTACCCGTTCACGACGCCCATCGGTGTGAACATCGGCAAGAACAAGACGACTGAAGATCGTGACGCCATCAACGACTACGTCACCCTCATCAAAGCGCTGCACACACTGGGCGACTACCTCGTCATCAACATCTCGTCACCGAACACCCCGGGACTACGCGACCTTCAAAACGAAGCATTCATCACCGAGCTCTTCTCACAGGCAAAAGCGCTGACAGACAAGCCTATCCTGCTGAAGATCGCTCCGGACATGACCGCCGAACAGGCGGTTGCACTGAGCACACTGGCAGTCGAAAAAGGCGCAGACGGCATCATCGCCACCAACACCACCGTTGACTACTCCCTCGTCGCCAACCCTGCCGATATCGGCGGACTGAGCGGTGCGGTGCTTAAAGAGAAGAGCTTTGAGATCTTCGAAGCCGTCGCTAAAGCGCTCTACGGCAAAGCGGTCCTCATCTCTGCCGGCGGTATCGACTCTGCCGAAGAGGCGTACAAACGCATCAAAGCGGGTGCATCGCTGGTACAGGTCTACTCTGCGCTCATCTTCAAAGGTCCTGAACTCGTCAAAGAGATCAACGAAGGACTTGTCGAACTGCTTGCACGCGACGGCTACAACTCCATAACAGACGCCATCGGCGCCGACAGAAAATGAAACCATTTTTAGCACTATTAGCTACTTTAGGAATTGCCATGGCATCATCGTTGCCGACATACGAAACGAAAACACTTAAAAACGGCCTTGAGATCTACGTTATCCCTATGGATAACGGCGCCAATGTCATCTCGACGGATATCTTCTATAAAGTAGGAAGCCGCAACGAGATCATGGGCAAGACAGGTATTGCCCACATGCTCGAGCATATGAACTTCAAATCGACCAAAAATCTCGATGCCGGGCAGTTTGACGAAGAGGTCAAAAGCGTCGGCGGTATCAGCAACGCCTCCACGGGCTTTGACTACACGCACTACTTCATCAAATCAAGCAGCGACAACCTCGACAAATCGCTTTCGCTCTTCAGCGAACTGATGCAGAACCTGAACCTCAAAGACGACGAGTTTCAGCCTGAGCGCAACGTCGTAGCAGAAGAGCGCC
>JBFEWT010000202.1:0-2598 GCA_041546225.1 Sulfurimonadaceae bacterium | reverse complement strand
GATGCCCTCGACGCAATGAAAAAAGCATACGAGAACGAAAAAAGCCCGGTCAGTAAAGAGGTGCTCAAGCAGCTTCTTGAAAATGCCGACATCGCAAGCAGCGAAGCACGCCCGCTCTGCCAGGATACCGGTCTTGCCGTATTCTTTGTGAAAGTCGGTGCAGACGTACGTGTTGTCGGCGGTCTGTTGAGAGACGCAATCAACGAAGGGACTGAAAAAGGCTATAAAGAGGGGTACCTGCGTGCTTCGACCTGTGAGCCGTTCTCCCGTGCAAACCTCAAAGACACGGTGGGTTACAACCTTCCGGCGATCATCCACTTCGATATCGTAGAAGGTGACAAGATCGACATCGAATACGCTGCCAAAGGCGGCGGCAGCGAAAATGTCAGCCGTGCGCGCGTTTTCCCGCCGGCTGCAGGCAAAGAGGGTGTCATCGCCTATGTCAAAGAGTGTATCTCAGATGCGGGCCCGAACCCGTGTCCTCCATTGACAGTCGGCGTCGGTATCGGCGGTACGTTCGAAAAAGCGGTTATCTCGAGCAAGCATGCGCTTTTCCGCAACATCGGGTCTGTTAACGAAGACCCTGAGATGGCAGAGCTCGAAGGTGTGATCCTTGAAGAGCTGAACAAGCTTGGTATCGGTACGATGGGTATGGGCGGTACGGAGACAGTACTGGCTGTTCACATCGAAGCCAACCCTTGTCACATTGCGAGTCTGCCGGTTTCGGTAAACGTACAGTGTCACAGCAGCCGTCATACGCATATTACAATCTAAAGGGGCCGGAATGAGCAAAACATACAACTTGACAACGCCACTGAGCGATGAAGATATAGCTCAGCTCAAAAGCGGTGACATCGTTTATTTGAACGGCACGATATACACGGCACGAGACGCTGCGCACAAACGCCTTGTGGACCTGCTTGATGCAGGCGAAGAACTTCCTTTCGACATCAAGGGAGCGGTGATCTACTTTGTAGGCCCGACCCCGCCTAAGCCGGGCGACCCGATCGGTAGTGCCGGCCCGACCACATCATACCGTATGGACAGCTACTCGCCGCGTCTTATCGCCGAGGGCCTCAAAGGTATGATCGGTAAAGGCAAACGCGACCAGGCTGTCAAAGATGCCTGTGTTGAGCATAAAGCTGTTTACTTCGGTGCGACCGGCGGTGCCGGTGCACTACTGGGCAAGCAGATCAAGAGCGCCGAAGTGATCGCATACGAAGAGTTGGGACCCGAAGCGGTCCGCAAGCTTGAAGTTGTCGATTTTCCGGTTACGGTAGTTAACGATGCATACGGTCAGGACCTCTATCAGATGGGCCGCGATCAGTATGAAGTCAAAGACTAATTTAACCTAAAAGAAGGAGAGAATATATGAATGTTCATGAATATCAGGCAAAACAGATTTTTGCTAAATACGGAGTGCCTACACCAAAAGGTATTATGGCTGAAAGCGTTAAAGATGCAGTGGTCGCTGCTGAGACTTTAGGTGGTCCTATCTGGGTTGTCAAGGCGCAGATCCACGCTGGTGGCCGCGGTTTGGGCGGCGGTGTCAAGCTGGCTAAATCTTTGGAAGAAGTTGAGCAGCTTTCTAACGAGATCCTGGGAATGACGCTTGTGACTCACCAGACGGGTCCGGAGGGTAAACTTGTTCAGAAGCTTTACATCGAAGACGGTGCTGACATCAAAGACGAGTTCTATCTGTCAGTCGTCCTGGACAGAAAAGCTGAAATGCCAATTATCATGGCTTCCACTGAAGGCGGTATGGACATCGAGACTGTTGCTGAAAAGTCTCCGGAGAAAATCATTACCGTACCTGTTGATCCAGCGGTAGGTTTCCAGGGCTTCCACGGGCGTGAGCTGGCATTTGGTCTTGGTATTACCGACAAAAATGAGCAGAAGAACATCATCAGCTTCGCACAGAAACTTTTCAAGCTTTACATGGAAAACGATGCAGAGATGATTGAGATCAATCCTCTGGTAAGAACCGGTTCAGGCGAGTTCCTGGCGCTTGACGGAAAGATGGGATTCGATAACTCGGCGCTTGGCCGTCAGCCGGAGATCGCGGCAATGAGAGACCTGAGCGAAGAGGATCCGGATGAAGTCGAAGCTTCTCACTACGGTCTTTCGTATGTCGCTCTTGATGGTGAGATCGGCTGTATGGTAAACGGTGCCGGTCTTGCGATGGGTACAATGGATACTATTAACCACATGGGCGGAACGCCTGCAAACTTCCTTGATGTCGGCGGTTCGGCAAATGCCGAGACGGTTGCTAAAGGTTTTGAGATCATTCTTAAAAACGAAAATGTAAAAGCTATTTTCGTAAATATCTTCGGTGGTATCGTTCGTTGTGACCGTATTGCAAACGGTATTATCGAAGCGACAAAAATCACTGACGTCAATGTCCCGGTTATTGTCCGTCTTGACGGTACGAACGCACCAGAGGCTGCAGAGATTCTTAAAAATGCAAAAATTTCCAACTTGATTGTTGCCAGCGATCTGGGTGACGGTGCTGCAAAAGCAGTAGCTGCAGCGAAAGGAGAATATACCTCGGTTTTGACCGGAATTTCGGCTGCTACCCGCAATAGCTCGCTGGCATCT
>JBFEWT010000126.1:0-6114 GCA_041546225.1 Sulfurimonadaceae bacterium | reverse complement strand
CAGACGCTCACCGCTGGCATGGTTCTGCACCGTCGCCCTCGGATACTTCTGGCTGCTGCTGATATCCGGGTTGCGGGTAACGACATCTTTGACCGTATCTACGGCGCTTCCTGCACTGTTGTAGCGCTGGAATTTCAGCGTCGAATTATACGTCGTCTTGTCATATGACTCCCATATCAGTGCGAAGTCACCGTCAGGAGCCACCGTGACTTCCATATTCTGCTCGAGTACTTCATCAATATCTTCTACTGTCCAGCTCGCGCCTACGCTATCAGCTGCACTGACAATGACCGCTTTGGATTTATAGTTAAAATCGTTGATACGCCACGTGACGACGTACTGGCCTGTGTTCTCCGCCATATCCATGCGGATATCATTGTCACGTGCTCCGCCGCCAAGATCGTCGACCCAGTAGGCAGTGCCGCCGACAAAACCGCTGCTGTAGCGGCGCGCTTTGATACCCGTAGTAAAGCCCGCCTCGTACTGGTAGGCAACGACGAATCCGCCGCTGTTATCCATGCCGATGACGACTTCAGGAGTAGTCCATGCATCGGAAGTAGTATCGACGGTAAGTAACCCGCTTACATCTGTACCGCTGCTGTTGTAACAACGCGCATATGCGCCTTTCCCGTTCACTTCATCCGCACCCCAGGCCACACAAAACTGGCCGGCATCGTTCATATCAACGGCATAGTCAAGATCGCTAAGCGTCCCGAAGTTCATGTTCTCGTTGATCATAAACTCTCCGCCGACTTTTGCTCCTGTATTGTCAAAAAGCTGGCCGTAAAGGTTCAATTTGTTATCGACCCCGCCCTGACTCTGCGACTGCCAGATGGCGACAAACTCGCCTGTTGCGGACATGGCGACACGCGGCCACTCCTGCTCGTCCAGCACTGTCGTGTTGATGTGCAACTCCCCGGCACCGCCACCACCGCCGCTACTGCCACCAGTATCGGTGATAGGAGCTTCTACGGAATCCATACTCAGTTGGTAGCTTGCATTTGATGCACTGTATCCATACACACCGATATAGACCGTCGTGCCCGCAGGTACGCTCAAAGTGATCGTTTCAGGCACGTTATTATATGCATTACTGACAAGTACGCCGTTTACACTGTCACCCGTATAGAGGTCCAGATCGTTATTGCCAAAATCCGATAGCAGCATCGTATAGTTAGTATCGACGGCCGCTGTCACACTAAACATGTCCCAAGGGTCGGTTCCCGTACCGGACACTTCGTCATAATCGACACTACCTGTTGCTATACCCGGAACCTCTACCGGGTTGGCATCAACCAAATAATCATTAGGCTCCACTTCCGTAACAGCAGTCGGACTGCTTGTGCTCTCCTCACTCGGAGCGCTTATACACCCTGTTAATAACCAAACCAGTACTATCGGTGCTATAAACCACTTCATACATACTCCTCACACATCATTTATCGAATCTTATCAAATTTTTGTCACAAAAGATCAAAGTCGTTAACGCGAACACCCTTACTTCTCCCAACCACCTTGTTTCTGAACATCAAAGTACTAATCATTAAAATTTATAATTTTCCAGATTAAATAGAGTATCATCCTGTAAACAGTTAATAACTATGTATAAAGTACGTTTTCATGAACAAAATGACCATAAAAGATATCGCTTCATCTCATATCATCTCCCTCGATGAGAAGGAGACAGTTGCGGCAGCACTCAAGACGATGACTGCAGAGCGCATTCACAATATCGTTCTCACCGCGGAAGACGCTACCTACTCGGTCATTGGCATTACGGATATCCTGCAAAGCGTATCTACCGGCAACGCAGAGAACATTCCGCTGGCCTCCCTGCCTAAAAAACCGCTGAAGACGGTATACGAAGACACCGGTATTGCAGAGGCATCCAGAGCGCTTGTGGAGGGAGACGAGATACTCGGCGTCGTTGACCGTGACGAGAACCTCTGTGCAATCGCAACTCTCAAAGAGATCTCCCTCAAGGCGATGCATTTAAGCGGCAACACGTCGACCAGAGAGCTCCGTCGTACCCGTGCCGAAGAGCTGCTGCGCAACATCATCAAAGAGACCGTTGCCAGTACGGGAGAAGACTTTTTCCGCCAGCTTGTCCGTCAGCTCGGAGAGACCCTGCAGATGCGCTATGTACTCGTCGGCGAATTGCAAAAAGACAACAGCCATGTCACGACAAGGGCATTATGGAACAGCGATAGTTACGCTGATAACTTCACCTACGCGCTTGAGGGAACCCCCTGCGAGAACGTCGTCGGCAAGCAAGCCTGCAGCTACACCAAAGATGTCCAGTCTCTTTTTCCCAAAGACTACGCCCTCGTCGATATGCAGGCGGAGAGTTACATCGGCTCACCCATCTTCGGAAGCAGCGGCAAACCATTAGGCGTACTGGCCGTCCTGGATGACAAAGCACTGGATGAAGAAGAGGTGGAAATAGCGACCTCCATACTCTCTGTTTTTGCCAACCGGGCCGCCGCCGAGCTCGAACGTATCCAGACAGAACAGATACTGGAACAAAGCGAGCAGCTCTACAAAGGGCTCTTTAACAACGCAAGTTCGGGTATCGTCATGCTCGGAGCTGACCGAAAAATCCTCAAGGCGAACAGAGCGTTTCAGGAGTTCATAGGCTATAGCGAAGAGGAGCTGACCCGACTCACCCCTTTTGATATCACCTACAGCGACGACATACCCGACAGCGAAAAAGTTTTACTAAAACAGCCACAGAACGAGCCGGAGAGGTCCTATATTGAAAAACGCTTTATCTGCAAAAACGGTGATGTCAAATGGGCCAGCCTCTCCACCAATATCTTCAGGGATGCAAACGGAGAGTTTTTATATTCACAGGCGATCATTAACGATATTACCAAGCGCAAAGAGGCTGAAGCGGCATTCAAGCAGGCTCATGACGAACTGGAGCATCGAATACAGCTGGAGATCGACAAACGGTTGACAAACGAAAAGATCATGCTGCAGCAGTCCAAGTTTGCCGCGATGGGCGAGATGGTCAGTATGATCGCCCACCAGTGGCGCCAGCCTCTTTCCGCGATGGCGTCTGCACTGGGTGTACTTGGCCTCAAACGCGAACTCGGTACGCTTGATGATACTATTCTGACAAAAGCGATCAAGGACATGAACGACTATATTCAGTACATGTCCAAGACCATCGATGATTTCAGAAACTTCTACAAACCCGAGGCCGAATTGCAATCGCAGCAGTTAAGCGAGACGATGGAGACATCCCTGGGCATCATCAGGGCCAACCTGGCCTACAATGAGATCAGCGTCAAGACCGATTATGCGGCATTAACGCCTATTGAGTGTTATCACAACGAGCTGATGCAGGTCTTTTTGAGTATCTTGAAAAATGCACAGGACGCACTCCTTGAGAACGCTGTTCAAAAACCCTTTATAGCCATTAGCATCACGCAATCGGAAGAGGGGATACAGCGTCTTTGCATTCATGACAATGCGGGAGGTATCCCCGAAAATGTGATCGGGCGCATCTTCGATCCCTACTTCTCCACGAAAGCGCAGCTAAACGGCACGGGGCTTGGCCTCTATATGGCGAAGATCATTGTCGAAGAGCACTGCAACGGCAGACTCACCGTACAAAACCGCGACAAGGGCGCCGAGTTCATCATCGAGCTTCCGGAGTAATAGTAAAAAGCGCTTTTTACTCCGCTTCTTTCACCGTCAGCGTCATCTCATAGACCCACTGATGCAGTGCGAAAAGCGCTTCATACACATCATACGCCTGATGGACGAACGCTTCGCTGAAAAGCGCTTCGGGCAGAAGTATCGCAAACGCGTACATACCGTCATAGAGCGAGAGGTATGCATGCTCCATCGTCTTATCGAAACCTCTGGGATAGCGTTTATAGCGCGGTTCGGGAAGCCGGTAGCCTCTGGCTTTCACATCCTCGAGTATCGCATGGAGTTCCCGGCGCCGTTCATCGTTTTTGATGTACTCCCGGTAGGCATCGAGCAGCTCTTTTTTAAACGAGCGTATTCCCACCGCGAGCATCAGCGCTTTGGGGTCGAACTGCAGGTAGAACGCCGAACTCGACATCCGCTTCGCCCTTCCCTGCCAGAAGATAATGCCGATACGGGTCTTGATGGGGCTTTTGTTCTTCGAAAAACGGGTATCGCGGTATATACGAAAGAGCGAACCGTTTATCTTGGGGATGGCATTGACCGTAGGGACAAGCGCCTGCAGATGCTCCCCCATCTCCACGACAAAGTCGCGGCTGGGTTCGAGGATGAAACGCTGGTACTCCTCTTTGTGGCCATCAAACCACTCTTTGGTGTTGTTGCGTTCTATCCGCTGCAAAAACGGCAGACTCTCTTTGGGAAACCCGTGAAACAGACTCTCCTGAAACACTATGTTGTACCTCCTGCTTCGTAGTGTGCCAGCTCTCCGATCGCTTCGCGCATCTCGTCATGGTCAAAAAAGAGGTTACGGGAGAGCTCATGGCTGAACGCCTTGAGCATCTTCGCTTTCTGCTCGCGCAGCTGCTCTCCATGACACCCCGTAAGCGCCTCGTCGAGCTGCAGCTTATACCCCGCAATGATCTCGCGCTGTTTCTGCGCTTTGGACTTCGCTTCCCCTTCGGCAGAAGGAAGCGTTTTGTCCACACTCATAATGAGCACTATCAGCAACACGATAGCCACTATGGCAAAAAGTATTACGCCGTCCATTAGAAAAGCTCCCAGGGCGCAGTCCACTGCTGCAGCTGCGCGGTGTACTCGGCACTCATAAAGCGCTCCCCTTCATCGGGCGGACAGACAAAACTGTACGCCTCGCCCTCAAGCATGAAACGCAAGGCATACGCATGCAGATAGCCGCGCTCCTCCTCTTTCGCTTCAAGCGCATGCGCATAGCGCGGGTCACCTGCGATGGGGGAGCCGAGGCTTTTAAGTGCAACGCGGATCTGGTGGGTCTTGCCTGTCAGGGGCTTGATTAGAAATGCACGCTCGCCCGGACGTATCGACGCACTGAAAAAACGTGTGACGGCCGGGTTCTCCATCGTACTTAAAAGCTTCCAGTCCCCGCGGCGCGCAGGCGCCATGTCCCCTTTGACCCACCCCTGTTTCTTCTTGGGCTTGCGCAGGGAGAGCGCGAGGTAGAACTTCTCTATCTCACGCGTCTCGAAGAGTTTTCCAAAGGCCTGTGCCGCTTCAAGGGTCTTGGCGAGGATGACCAGGCCTGAGGTCATCTTGTCAAGGCGGTGCACCGGGTAGAGCTGCTCGACTCCCAGTATCTCGGTCGCGAGAACGACCACTCCCGCTTGTGCGTCTTCGCTGTGAAAGTTCAGTTCTGCGGGCTTGTTAAAAACGGCGAAGAGCCTGTTTTCAAAGAGAAGTCCGGGGAGCATTACTTCCATCTCTCCTGCGTCACGTTCACACTGTTATCATGGGCATCATGTAGGCTCAGTTCGCCGTCTTGGATGTTGCACTGCAGCTGCATGGAACGCTTTACCAGCTTTTCAACTCCCTCAAAACGCAGATGAATGACGTCAAGGTTTTTAAAACGCTCCAGTTTGCTTTCGTTCTGCTGCCACCACGCACGCGCGGGGCCCTCCTGATAGGTATAGATGATCACCCTCGCCGCACGTCCGCACGCCTTGCGTATACGCTTCTCGTCAGGCTGTCCCAGGTCGATCCAGAGCTCGATATCACCGCCGAAAGACTTCTGCCAGAGGTCAGGTTCGTCTTCATTGCTGATCCCCTTGCAAAACCCGAGCTGCTCATCGGCGTTGAGAGCAAAGGCGAGCAGGCGCACCATCATCCGCATATCCGTCTCGGAAGGGTGCTGCGCAACCGTCAGGTCGTGTGTCATGTAATAATTGCGGTCCATATCCGCGATATTGAGTTCCGCCCTGTAGATGGTTGCGCCGAGTGCCATGTCTGTTCCTTGTTGTACGTGAAGTGTATTTTAGGGCATAATTGCAAAAAAAGAAGGATTTTACCGATGCAAATTACAAAAAAAGTCATGTTTATCGCAAAAGATGAGAATATTGAAGAACTTAAAGCACTGCTCAACACCATGGTCATCCCTTCACGCAACGAAGAGGGGTGTCTGCTCTACAACATCTACCAGATCAT
>JBFEWT010000186.1:0-3097 GCA_041546225.1 Sulfurimonadaceae bacterium | reverse complement strand
ATGGCCATTGTCACCGGACGCGGAAAACGCGCGCTTGAAGACCACTTCGATATCAGCTACGAGCTTGAGCACCAGATCAAAGGTACGGCCAAGGAGCATTACCTCACCGAGATACGCGACCTGCTTGAAAAGTGCACCTTCTCCTATACCCGCCAGCAGGAGATGAAGGGGCTCGGTCACGCTATTTTGACCGGCGAGACACTTATCGGCCATGAGCCTTTTGCCGTTATTCTCGCTGATGACCTCTGCGACCATGCCGATGGCGAAGGTATCCTCTCGCAGATGGTAAGACTCTACGAAGAGCACTGCTGCAGTATTGTCGCGATAGAAGAGATCCCCCAGGAGCAGACCAACAAGTACGGCGTTATTGCCGGTGAAGAGATAGCGCCGGGACTTTACAAGATCACCGATATGGTCGAAAAACCCGAGCCCGAAGATGCTCCAAGCAACCTCGCGATCATCGGCCGCTATATCCTTACCCCGGATATCTTTGATATCATCCGCCAGACTGCGCCGGGCAAAGGCGGGGAGATACAGATCACCGATGCACTGCTCACACAGGCGCAGCAGGGAAAAGTCCTGGCCTATAAATTTAAAGGGAAACGTTTTGACTGCGGGAGTGTCGACGGTTTTGTCGAAGCGACAAACTACTTTTACGAACGCTCAAAATAGCATTCATTTCCGAAAAACCGGCCAGGTCTATGGGCTAGTGGTTATTGGCGAAATAACGCTCAATACCCTTTGCCAGTCCCTGGGCAAGTCTGTCCTGATAACCGCTCTTGACAAGGCGCTGTGCCTCGGTCGGGTGGGTAATAAAGCCCACCTCTACCAGTACTGCCGGCATCTGGGCCCCTACAAGTACCCAGAACGGCCCTTCGCGCACCCCGCCGTCTTTCACCTTATGACTTTTTCTCAGTTCGCCCAGCATCCCTTTTTGCAGGTCGATGGCCAACTTGTTCGATGCGATGATCTTTTCGGTGTTTAGAAAGTTCAAAAAGCTCTGTTTGCCGTAGTAGTTCATCTCTTCGATATCATCGGAGTTCTCTTTTGCCGCAACACGCTTAGCCCGTTCGCTCCGTGCATTGGAAAGGAAATAAGTCTCGACGCCATGCGCTTTTTTCACCTTGCTCTTAGGTACCGCATTGGCGTGGATGGAGATAAAGATATCCGCTTTTTTGCGGTTGGCATACTTGGTACGGTTACGGAGTTTTACAAAACGGTCGCCGCTGCGTGTCATATAGACTTTATGCCCGTTCTTTTTCAGGATCTTTGAGAGTTTCCTGGCCACCTGCATAACGACGACCTTCTCGCGATACTTCTTATAACCGACCGAACCCGGGTCTTTTCCGCCGTGCCCCGGGTCGATGACGATGACCTTCTGATCACCGCGATAGACCGGTTTCTCCGCAACAGGCGAAACAACGGCACTGACATCGGGATTGATGACGAGCAGCTCCTTGTCACGCTTGAAACGCATGTCGAGCTTGGTATCGTTCTCAATGACAAGGCGTATGGTATCGGGCTTGTACTGGGCTATCTTGATACGCTTGAGCTCTTTATGCGTAAGGGTATGCTGTTTATCGAGCTGGGAGGGTTTTATATCGAAGACATAGCGGTAACGTTTCTTCTTTTTATCGTAGAGTTTAAAGTAGTTGACCTGATGCTTTTTCAGTGGCTTGGCGAATGCGAGGACCAGGCGGTCTTCCTGCCAGCGTACTTTTTTCAGGTGGTTGCTCTTGGTGACTTTGATAGACTCTTTTTTCGTCGCAGTGCTGATTTTTTCAATAGCAGGCGGGGTGCTGGCAAGCTCTTTTTTTAATACTGCAAGTTCGCCGCTGTATTTGGCCACATCGATCCGCAGTTTTTCTCCCGAAGCGACAATCCCGTTGAGTGACTTCAGGCGCAGCTGCCTGTCATCGTCCATCATGGCGCGAAGATAAAGGTTTTTATAGTCGTTGTAGGCACGGAAAAGCTCGGTCTTTGAAGCGCTTTTCAATTGGGCATCTGCCCGTTTGAGGATCTCTGCGTTATCTGCGGCGCAGAGCGGTAACAGTAAAAAGAAGAGGGCGACCAGGCTTCTAATCATAGGAGGGTTTATTCGCCTTCAGTCAGTTTTTTCAACAACTCTTTGACAGAAATCAGCTCATTGAGGCGGTAACCGTTGGAACCGGAGAAGAAGAGCCCCAGTTCAAGATTGCCCACATAGGCATCGCTCAGACGGTCAGCAATACAGAAGCCGACCTCTTTCGCCTCGACACCGCGTTGACACGGAGCGACACAGTTGGAGATACATTTGATCGCCGGACCGGTACGCGTCTCTACCAGAGAGGTAAGGTTTGTCTTTACACCACGCGCCGGGTAGCCGACCGGTGATTTCATCAGCGCGATATCTTCCTCTTTACAATCGAGCAGGACCTGCTTGAAATTCTCATGGGCGTCACACTCATGCGTACCGATGAAACGTGTTCCCATCTGAACACCTTTCGCACCCATCGCCATCATCTCGTCGATGTCGTTTTTGTCCCAGATACCGCCTGCGGCAATGACCGGGATGTCGCCCCATTTTGCAGCTTCCTCTACGACAGGCTTAACAAGGTTTTCAAGCTGATACTCTTCCATAAGGCACTGCTCATAGGTAAAGCCCTGGTGGCCGCCGCTTTTAGGTCCTTCAAGAATGACCGCATCGGGAAGACGGTTATAACGCTTTTGCCAGCGTTTACAGATGATGGTCAAAGCTTTAGGTGATGAGACGATCGGTACCAGTGCGACATCAGGATAGTCCGCTGTGAACTCCGGCATGTTTGTCGGAAGGCCCGCACCGGTGATGATGATGTCGATCCCTGCTTCACAGGCATCGGTAACGACGCGGCCGTAATCGTTGATGGCATAGAGGATGTTGGCAGCAAGAGGCTTGTCGCCGCAGATCTTGCGGGCATTCTCTATAATCGCTGTAAACCCCTCTTTGGAGTAGAAGTTCTCCGCATCGAGCGGGCGGTCCGCAACAAGGCGTCCGGCATACTTCTTATCTTCATAGTAACCGGTACCGACAGCACTGATAACACCAAGACCGCCCTCTTTCGAAACCGTTCCTGCAAGT
>JBFEWT010000115.1:0-7204 GCA_041546225.1 Sulfurimonadaceae bacterium | reverse complement strand
GACGGTTTCAGCACCACGGACAACCCGTTGGCAAAACTCAAATACAATGCGATGTTCGCGGCCAAGATGCTGCAGGAGCGTTTTAACAAGCCGGTGCTTGCGACCATGAGCATGCGCGATCGCAACCGCATCGCCCTTCAGTCCGACCTGCTCGGGGCAAACGAAGCCGACGTGCGCGCCGTACTCGCACTCACGGGTGACCCTGCAAAGATCTCCGACCAGCCCCATGCCAAAGGTGTCTTCGAAGGCAACAGTACCCTGCTTCTGGACATGGTAACCTGCTTCAACAGCGGCATAGACTACGCCGGCAAACCGCTGGGCTTCAAACCCGAGCCCATCTACCCGTTCAGTGTCGTCGACTCCTATGCAAAGAATCCGAAGACCCTCCAGAAGAAGATGCTCAAGAAGCTCTCCCACGGGGCAGTCGGCATCATTACCCAGCCGGTCTATGACCTTGAAAATGCCAAGATGCTGCTCGACCTGATGGAAGCGGCGAAAAAAGAGTGCTGTTCCGACGAAAACAAGTCGGAACTGATCCTGGGGATCTTCCCGATCACCAAACTGCGTACCGCCCAGTTCCTCTCCGCCCATGTCCCCGGCATCGATGTGCCGCCGTACTGGCTCGAGACCCTGCGCAAAGCGCATGACGTCTCCGAAGAGGAGGAGTACAAAGTCGGCTTCGAGATGAGTAAAAACCTCTTTGAAGAGCTCAAAGCCTACCATCCGAAACTCCACCTCATGACGGCAAACCAGTTTACTATCGCCAAAGAGATTCTGCAGTAACATCCCCTCAACTTCCCATGCTCTCCATGGGAATCAAAACAGACGTGACTTTCGTTATAATTACCCAAAAAAGGTAGAAATATGCAAAGCAAACCTCTTTTAATGGCACTGGGCGTCAGCCTTCTTATCGGTGGCTGCAGCCTGCTGAAACCCGCGAGCAGCGAAGAACGCACGCACGCCTACCTCTTCAATAAATTTGACGGCAACCGCGACGGCGTAAGTACCAAAGCGGAGTATTTCGATTTTATCGATGAGCGTTTTGAGAAGATGAATCCCGATGATGAAGGTATTGTTACCAAAGAAGGCCTCATGCAGACCCGTTTTTACAAATATCTTCCGGCACTGGCACTCTCTGTTTTCAGAGACAGCGACAGCGACGGCAACGGAAAGATACCCAAAGAGGAGATGGTCGCAGCGGAGAGCGTCCGTTTTGCGCAGATGGACAAAGACGGTAACGGAGAGCTTAGCAAAGCCGAGTTTGTCGTCAATGATATGCGCGAGTTTAAAAAGTAATCTGAAAAATCAGCCGTTCTTGAGAGCCCGCGCCACTTCAAGCGCCTGTTTGTGCGCTTTGACGTCATGGCAGCGGATGATCTGCGCACCGTTCTCTACCGCTTTAAGATGAATGGCCAAGGTACCCGGAAGCCGCTCTTCAACAGGGGTGGTAATGATCTGGTCTATCATCGACTTGCGGCTGGCACCTACAAGCAGGGGTGCCCCGAGTGCCAGAAAGTGTTCCAGTTGTGCGATGAGCGCGAGGTTGTGCTCCAGCGTCTTGCCGAAACCGATGCCCACATCGAGCACCACCTCTTTGATGCCGAAGCGCTCCGCCTTCTGCAGAAGCTCTTCGAAAAATGCCGAAATGTCACCGAGCAGTGAACCGTATTCAGGGTTGGCCTGCATCGTCTTGGGCGTACCCTGCATATGCATCGCTACCGCTGTCGCCCCGTACTCCGCACTCAAACGGCACACTTCATCGTTACGCAGACCCGTAATGTCATTGACGATGCCAAAACCGCGCTCCAGCGCATAGGAGATCACTTCCGGGGCATAGCTGTCGATGCTGAAGCGCACCTTCTCATAGAGCTTCTGCGCATAGAGTGCGTCGATGACAGGCTTGACACGCCGCAACTCCTCTTGCGCAGTTACGGCGTCGCTTCCCGGGCGGCTGGAGACCCCGCCGATATCGATGATATCCGCGCCTTCGCCCATCATCTTCTCTATCGCTTCCACCGCCGCAGTGTCGCTGAAACGGCTTCCGCTGAAAAAGCTGTCTTCATTGGCATTGATGACACCCATGATCTGCACCTGCTTGGGCGTATGCGCTTTAAGGTGGCGCTTGAGTTCTGCCGCCATCGCCTTGAGGCCGAAAGGCTGCGGCTGCTCTTTTTTACACAGCGCAAGTAACTGACGTTCGGTCCCCATCAAGATAGCATCGACACGTTCGGGTTTGCCCAAAATAGTATTTTTCGGCACGGCAAGGTCCGCACCGACGGAGAGGGCATCCTGCTTCAGTATGTTTGCCGCACCCACATGCATATCACGAAGATGAAAAAGGTGTTGGCGCGCTTTGGAAGCAAGTATGTTCAAACCGCCCGCGTCGACGTCAAGCTGCTTGAGATGATCACGAATATCGATCTCGCCGGAAAGCCGTTCAATTCTCACGGCGCGGCTCCGGGAGGAAACTCATCAGCAGCATTGCCAGTACGCTCTGCGCGCGGCCGTTAAGCTCGACAAGACGGTACGCTTTTTCAAAAGCCTCAAGCTGCGCCTGCGTCAGTGCCATCCGCTCATTTACCGTGGCCTGATGAAACAGTGTCTCGATCAACTCTTTGAGCTCATGTTTTTTAAGCCGGTCATGCGCTTTCACAAAGGCAAAAAGAGCCCCAAGGTCCAGTCTGGACAGGGAGATGTCGACCTCGGAGATGCTTTTTTGGCTCTGGCGCTTTACCATAGGGAGGCGGGAGCGGATGGTGGGAAGAAAGACTGACTTTGACGGGGCGATAAGGATAAACTCGATATTTCGCGGCGGCTCTTCAAGGACTTTCAGCAGGGAGTTTTGCGAAACCGTGTTGAAGCTTTTGGCACCCATGATGATATATTTGGTCTCGGCTTCGCTGATGTACGCCTCGGCAATGGCCGCCTTGGCGTCTTCTATGAGAAAATCCTCGCGGATGAAACCGACGACGCGGTGCGGGTGCAGACGCTCCTGCAGCTCGCTGTAGAGTGCTTCTATGGCATCGCCTATAAGAATATGGCTATGCAGCCGATCACTCTGTGACATCTACTTCTCCGAAGAGTGCGGCGCTGAGCGTCTTGTCAAAAAGACGGTAGAGCTGAAGGAGTTTGATATCAATGATCTCATCATGCGACCGGAGCATCATCGCGTTCTGGAAATGTTCGTCCATTATCCAGAGGTAACTGTTGTCGTTGCGTTTGGCGATATCGGCGCGTTTGTCATCGCCGCGCCCGATATACCAGAAGATATAATCGCCTTTAAGCGAGAGCTGCAGCAGGTCGTCAAGCATGTCGATCATCTCACCCCCGGTGATACGGTCATAATGGGGGTAGAGACTCTCCAGCGGTACTAGAGGGATCATGGGACGGTCGACATTAGGCTTGTTGAGTGAAGCGGTGATGTAGTGTTCGAACCATTTGCGGTCATGGTCGGTGATGAGGACAATGGTCTTGCCCTCGATCATCTGGCTGACCGCCTGCGCCGTGGTAGCTGTCCATTCAAAACGGGACTCTTCGAGCCAGCTCAACATCGCCCCGTCCGAACGGATGGTGTCAAGTGTCCATTTTATGAATTCATGCATACAGCTGCCTTAGTTACTGCGCATAGCAGTCGGGATCTTCAAACGTCTCTCGCAGTGAAAGACGTTTGACAATACGTTAGTATAACGTCTATTTGTCAAGTTCGTAGGTGTTGTGCAGGCTGCGAACCGCCAGTTCCGCATACTTTTCGGCGATAACCATGGAGACTTTGATCTCCGACGTGGAGATCATCATGATGTTGATGTTCTCGGCAGCCATCGTCTGGAACGCTTTAGCCGCAACACCGGTGTGTGATTTCATACCGACACCGACGATAGAGACCTTACAGATGCTCTCGTCATAACTTGCATCCTTGACCTCTTTGTCACTGATGAACGTCTCTACAACGGCTTTTGCGTCATTAAGTTCCGTTTTGGGTACGGTAAAGTCCATATTGGTCGAACCGTCATGGCCGACAGTCTGGATAATCATGTCGATGTTGACACTGTTATCTGCCAGTTTCGTAAAGATATCCGAAGCGATGCCCGGACGGTCGACAACACCGCCGAGAGAAATACGCGCCTGATTTTTATCGAGTGCTATACCGCTTACTAATGGTTTTTCCATGATATTTTCTTCCTTTGTAATGAGCGTTCCCTCAGCATCTGAGAAGCTGGAGCGGGTAACAAGATTGACATTGAGTTTTTTCGCCAGTTCGACGGAACGGTTCTGGAGGACTTTCGCACCCAGTGATGCCAGTTCAAGCATCTCGTCATAGGAGATCTGATCCATCTTCTGTGCATTGGGCTCGATACGCGGGTCGGTCGTATAGATGCCGTCGACATCGGTATAGATCTCGCACAGGTCCGCTTCAAGCGCACCGGCTACGGCAACTGCTGAAAGGTCGCTCCCGCCGCGCCCGAGCGTCGTGACACGCCCCTCTTCGTTCACACCCTGGAAACCGGCGACCACGACGATATTGCCCGCTTCGATGGCATTTAGCATCGGTGTCGGGTCGATCGACTCGATGCGTGCCTTGGTATGGACCGCATCGGTCACGATACCTGCACGGCGCCCGCTCATAGAGGTCGCCTGGTGTCCCATCTCGTTAAGCGCGATAGAGAGCAGTGCCGCGGTTACGCGTTCGCCGGAGCTGAGCAGCATATCGACCTCTTCGCGTGCCGGGTTGGCACTGAAATGCTCGGCATAACCGACCAGTTTGTTCGTCTCGCCGCTCATTGCCGAAACGACCACAACGACCTTATGCCCTTCTTTGACTGTTTTTGCGACACGGTTGGCGACATTCTGAATGCGCTCAAGGTCTCCGACACTCGTACCGCCAAATTTCTGAACAATCAGCATTAGAGATATCCTTCGTTTTTAAAATGGTTTATCACCTGCTGGTAAACAGGTTTTTTAAAGTGCGCCAGGTGATCAAAAAGATCCTCCACCTTTACAAACTTGTAGTTGATGAACTCCGGGTGCTTCGTATCAAGGTTGATATTCGCACTCTTTTTCAGACGTACAAGGTAATACCGCTGCTTCTGCCCGTCCCACGGCGCCATACGCTTGGCGACATGTTCGGGAAAGTCGTAAGTGATCCAGTCGGGATACTTCGCGATGATCTTTACCTTGTCCGTTCCGATCTCCTCTTCGAGTTCGCGGAACAATGCCTCTTTGCTGCTCTCGCCTTCATCGATGCCACCCTGCGGGAACTGCCATACATCGGCGATATCACTGCGTTCAGCGATAAACACCTGTTTGGATTCGGGGTAATCTGATGAGACGATAATCGCCGCGACATTGGGACGGTACAACTTCTTTTTGCTCATACACAATACTTTATAAAATAATTCGCGTATTATAGTGAAAATGGGCTAAAAAAAGTATAATTGCACATGCTTTTATACATCCACATTCCTTTTTGTGACAGTAAATGCCACTACTGCAGCTTCAACTCCTACGTTGACAAGTTTCATCTCAGACGTGAGTACATGCAGGCACTTTTACTGCAGCTCGACCATGAGCTAGCGCGTTTTGCTGTCACAGGACGTGCGATAGAGACCGTTTTTATCGGCGGAGGAACACCTTCGACGGTCGCCCCGGAGCTGTATACCCCGCTTTTTACCAGACTGCGCCCGTTGCTGGCCGAAGGTGCGGAGATCACTACCGAAGCGAACCCGAACAGTGCGACGAAAGCGTGGCTGCAGGGGATGTTCGACCTTGGCGTCAACCGTGTCAGTTTCGGTGTACAGAGCTTCAACGACGCAAAGCTCAGAGAACTCCACCGAGCCCATAACAGCCGTGAAGCCGAAGATGCCGTAAAACATGCCAAAGCGGTCGGTTTCGAGCATATATCCCTCGACCTCATCTACGGTGTCGCAGGCGACAGCAGGGAGCTTCTCGAACACGACCTTGAGTGTGCCTTTGCTCTGCCCATCGACCACCTCAGCGCCTATGCGCTTACCATCGAAGAGGGAACCCCCTTCGAATCCACGCCCGAAGTTGCCAGGGAACCGCTGGAACTGACACAATGGTTCTTTGAGCGGATAACCGCGAGAGGGTTCGAGCAGTACGAGATCTCGAATTTCGGCCGCTACCGCTCTCGGCACAACATGGGCTACTGGGAGTACAAGGACTACATCGGACTGGGCAGCGGTGCCGTAGGCTTTTTAAAAGATACCCGCTACTACCCGACAAGCAGTGTGGAGGGCTACATCGCCAACCCGCTCGACATTCGCGAAGAAGAGCTCACGCCCGAAGAGATCGTGACCGAAAAGATCTTTCTGGGGCTGCGCTCATGCGTCGGCGTCGACGCTGCGGTACTCAGTGCAGCGCAGCGCGAACGCGCCGATATACTGGTAAGAGAAGAGAAACTGAGCTTGCAAGAGGGGCGTTACACCAATCCCGACTTTCTGCTCAGCGACGAACTGGCGCTCTTCATCGACTGATCATAAACAGCCAGTTCCGTCTCCTAACGCAGTAGAGAGGCCCACACCATACCGATATACTCATGTACCGCCACTCTTGAGTCCTCGAATGCCGCAGCAGCAGGCGCACTGAACAATGAAGTATCCCTCTTTTTAAATGCCGTAGGCGCAGCTACGGGATGCATTCCCACATCCTCGAACACTCTCATCGCCCGCGGCATATGTGTGGCGGATGTCACAAGGATAAAAGGCTTTTTCCCTACAAGGGTCTTGGCAAACAGGGCCTCTTCTTTCGTATCGCGGGGCAAAGGGTTGATGATCATGTCCTCTGCCCCCAACGCCTTGGCAAGATCACTGTTTATCTCTGCATTGGCTACTGCCGTAGGCCCTTCATAGCCCGTAAATATCAAGACGCTTCCAGGATACTTTTTTTGAAGCAGTATCCCCTCTACGACCCTCTTGATACTGTCATCTCCCACTCTGCTTGAGAGCGGCTGCGTCATATCGTCGTTATGCCCGCTGCCCAACACATGGATATACTCAATATTTTTTTGCACGGTTTCATGCATCGGGTAGGCATCTTCAAGGTTCTTGAGCAGAAAATTTGAAAACGGGGGATAGGAGAAGAGCAGCAGCAACAGCAGAGAGAGTCCGCTGAGCAGCCTGCCTCTACCGTATTGTCCTTTCCATAAAAAATAGGCTCCCGCCGCTCCCGCTAAAAGGACAAGCCCCAG
>JBFEWT010000207.1:0-2366 GCA_041546225.1 Sulfurimonadaceae bacterium | reverse complement strand
CCTTGCAAGCGTTTAATAAGCGCCTCTTTTCTGCTCGCTATCTCTTCTTCGATATTGTCGATATAGACACCTGTTCCTACGACCCACTGCCACGGTTCAAAATTTTTAACGAAGGAGAGCTTCTCGTAGGCTTTGGGGTCGTCATTGT
The DNA here is from genome assembly GCA_041546225.1 of Sulfurimonadaceae bacterium. Classification (GTDB taxonomy): domain Bacteria; phylum Campylobacterota; class Campylobacteria; order Campylobacterales; family Sulfurimonadaceae; genus JBFEWT01. The sequence goes on along the minus strand of JBFEWT010000207.1, from coordinate 2,218 downwards.
TCTTCTTCCACCAGTAGCTGGTAAACCCTTTTCCCTCTCTTTGCGCTATCTGTACCATGGGAGGGACGATAAGGTTTCCGTACAGGTCGGTTATTTCAGAGAAGTCGATATCTTGCAGATAGGGATGAGAGATCAGGACACTGCGGTAGTCACTGATAAAAAAATAGTCATTGTCGTTGTAGAGCATCCGGCGCAGCGTATTAATCGCTTCGCGCTGTTTTTGACGCATGGCATCAGCCCCTTGTCCACGCGACGCCTCCTCTTTCTGTGCGATGATATGCCACGCGGCAGTCGTCAGTTTTTCCAGTGTCTGTTTATGGGATGCCAGCGCACTGGCCTGATATGACGCCATTTCCAGAGCAGCGCTGTTGACGATCTGTACCGTTTTTTGCAGCTGTGTTTCACCGATGCGCTCTTCAAGTGCCATGGTGTGGCGTTCGATGTTGGGGACGAACACGGCCAAGACAAATGCGACATAGATGACGATCAGCACAAAAATGCTCAAAAGTGCCTTGATAAATATTTTCGGGAACATCAGCAGACCAGTTTATACCCGGAGCTGTAGAGGTTCTCTATCTCCACACCTTGAGGGAGTTTCTTGCGCAGACGCCAGATGGTCGTGCGCAGGCTCCCCTCGCCCGGGGGGTCTTCCACCCATGTACTGTTTTCGAGCATCGTGTAGGAGATAAGGCGGTTGCGGTTCTTGACCAGTGTGCTGAGCAGGCGCGCCTCGTATTTGCTCAAAGCAATGCTCTCTTCCGCGTTTATGATCGTCTGTTCCTGCGGGTCAAAACTCGCTGTAGGGGAGAACACGACCCTCTCATTCAGACTTTCCTGTATAAAGTTCGCCATCCCGATCTCGATGGTGCTCAACAGCGATGCAGGCTGTATAGGCTTGACAAGGTAACCCAGCGGCTGCGTCCCTTTCGCACGTTCAAGCAGTACTTCGTCACTGTAGGCACTCAGATAGATGACGGCGATACGCGCATGTTCCTGAAAGGCCATGGCGGTCTCGATGCCGTCAGCTTCGCCTTTTATCTTGATATCCATCAGGATCAGTTCGGGGTAGTCATGGCGTGCAAGGTAGGCCAGTGCCTCCTCTTTGGTATCGGCAACACCCAAAACGGTATGTCCCTGCTGCTCCAGTACTTTTTTGATATAACTCGCCGGGATCAGCTCATCTTCGACAATCAAAATACGATAGCTTTTCATCTTCACCGCCATACGCAATATCACTATTCTTCATGTTACTGAAGCAGTGATTAAAAACAACATAATCTATATTTATGTGTTTAATTTTACTCCTGTGACAGTTAAGCGACAATCCTGCATTACACTGTTGGATTAGAGAATAAAAATGAAACAGGCACTTTGGCTGTCAGCCGTTACAGCGGCCATACTGGCATGAGCGGATGCGGTGGTGGATCGGGTATCGCAGCACAAATGCCGACAATAACGACGACATGGTCATCTGGAGATATAAATAAGCTTCTTGACCGGGACGAGTGGATACCTGTTCTAATGGCACTCACCCGAACTGCAGCAGCTCTTCGCCTCTTTGTTGGGCAGATACCCTTTCACAAAGAAATAGAGGGTCATGACCCACATGATACCCGCACTCGCCATGCCGATCAGCGTCTCTTCCTCATGCTCTTCTATCAACTCCCGGATATCGATGTCCGCGGCCGTGAAAAGCTGGTCCATCAGCAGACCGAACAGAATGCTCCCCAGTGCGATAGTACCCAGATAGACAAAGAGCGACTTCGTCCCCAGCATCTTCTTGACCACTCCGATGGTCACCGTATTGGTAGCAGGACCCGCTGAGAGGAAGACGAAGGCCGCACCGGGGCTCACACCGGCGAGTATGAGTGATGCGGCGATGGGCAGTGACGCGGTAGCGCAGACGTACATCGGGATGGCGATAGCCACGACGACGAGGTAGCTCAGCCAGACGTAATTCTCCAGCATCGAGGCCATATCTGCCGGAACCGCGACTGTGATCGCCGCACCGATGATAAGACCCCAGAAGAGCGGTTTGGCGATATCGCCAAAGAGGGTGATAAAGCCGTAGCTCATCGCCGCTTTAAAGGAGAACTTCCTTTTCTCTTCATTCTCGCACCCGCAGCCGCTGCTGCAGCAGCTCCCCTCAGATGCTTCTGATTTGGATGGCGCCGCGACGCCAAACTGCACTCCGCCCACTGGGGCACTGCTCGCCGGT
>JBFEWT010000179.1:0-3285 GCA_041546225.1 Sulfurimonadaceae bacterium | reverse complement strand
GAACGGCCTCACCACACTCTGCAGAGGGTGTCACGTCAAATAGCACCTACCTGCCGTTGGCATCCAGCAGCGCCTTCGCCCCTTTATAGATCGGTTCGTCGATAAACCCGTACTCATCGTCTACAAATCCGGTTATACCCATCTCCCTGTTCATCTCGAAAAGCTGGATGATCACGTGCGCCCGCTCGATCTCGGCGACTTCATCGACAAGCACCTCATGTACGGCGGTAACCTGCTTGGGCGAGATACACCCCTTCGCCGTATATCCCATACTCTTTTCAAGCTCCAGCCACTCTCTGAACCCCTCAAGGTTTCTGAAATCCTGATAGACGAACGAGACGGGTTTGACCCCGCAGGCCTTGGTGGTAAAGAGAAAATGCGAAAGCATATAGTGCAGAGTCGGGTTCTGCGGCGAGATAAGCGACTGCGGCAGCCTGAGGTCGGCGAAGAGGTCCAGAATACCCAGGTAAAAGGCACTGACGCGTTTATGCACGGCAAGGTGGCGGAGGTTGTTCCACGCCTCTTTGGTCTCGATGGAGAGGTGCAGCTCGATATCGTTATCGAGCAGGGCCAAAACGCTTTTCACCTCCTCGACGCTCCGTATCTTCGGTACGCGTATCGCATCGGGACGGAACTGGTTGAGGTAGGTAATCTCGTCGTATCCCCCCTCATCAAGCGCATTGACGCGCACCACCAGCTTCTTGTCGCACTCGGAGAGTTCACCGAGGAAGATGGCGGTCAAGACCAATGCAAACGGCTTCTCCTCTGCACTGACGCCGTCTTCGAGGTTAAGCATGACACAGTCTGTCTCAAGTTCATCGATCTTGTTGAGGTGCTTGAGGTTGTGCGCAGAGAGCATCAATGCGGAGCGAAAAGTATTGGAACGGTTAATGGTACGCATCTTGCCCGGACGCGTAAAGGCTTCAAGCGCTTTGAGGTCGCGACGCTCCAATACACGCTGAATCGGGTCTGTATTTTCAATAACCATGCTGCCTACTCTTGTTTCTTTTTTTGCTGCTGCAGATAAAAATAGAGCGCCTTGATCTCATTACGCGTCAAAAAATAGCGCGGCATCCCCCGCAAACGCTTGTCAAGTGCCGCTTCAAAATCAGCATACTTCAACGTATTGATCGCAGGACCGCTAAACGCTTTTTGCACCCCTTTGTGCTCATAGCGCGCGACAAGCCTGCCTTCTCCCTTTTCACCATGACACTGATCGCAGCTGATACCCCGCGGATTGTAGTAAAGCTGCCGCGCATACTCCTCCTGGGTAATAAACGATTCAGCCGATAAAAGCTGGGTCAAAAACAGTAATACAAGCAGTGTTTGCTTCATTCAAAGCGCCCTTTTATCCAAATATCGCTATCATATCCAAAAAATATTTGATGGTGATTAAATGCAGATTCTTGACGGTAAAGCCCTCTCTAAAAAGATTGAAGCCGATGTCGCTTCCGAGGTTAAAGTACTTAAGGAAAAAACGGGGCGCGTTCCCGGTCTGGCAGTAATACTTGTCGGACAGGACCCGGCGAGTCACGCCTATGTAGGAATGAAGAAGAAAGCGTGCGACCGTGTCGGTTTCTACTCCGTGACCCACGAGATGCCTGCAGACATATCACAAGAGGCGATCGAGAAGACGATCGAGATGATGAACGACAACCCAAACATCGACGGGATCCTCATCCAGCTGCCGCTGCCGCCGCAGATCGATACGACAAAGCTCCTCGAACTGGTCGCACCCCATAAGGACGTTGACGGGTTCCACCCTTACAATGTCGGCCGCCTCTCAACAGGCCTTGACGGTTTTGTCCCGTGTACACCGCTGGGCGTCATGGAACTGCTTGCAGAGTATGAGATCGATGTCAAAGGAAAGAACGCCGTCGTCGTCGGTGCTTCCAACATCGTCGGCAAGCCCATGGCCGCACTGCTGCTCAACGCCAATGCGACCGTAGAAGTGTGTCATATCTTTACCGATGACCTCAAAAAGCATACCCTCGACGCGGACATGATCCTCGTGGGTGCAGGGGTTATCAACCTCATTACCGAAGATATGGTCAAAGAGGGCGCCATCATCATCGATATCGGTATCAACCGTGCCGATGACGGCCGCCTTGTCGGTGACGTCGATTATGAGAACGTCAGCAAAAAATGCTCCTACATCACCCCCGTTCCGGGCGGTGTCGGACCGATGACCATCGCCATGCTCCTGAGCAATACCCTCAAAGCCGCGCAAGCGCACAACTAAAGAGGTCTGATGAAAGATAAAGCACTCAAAGCCGCCCATTCGGCATACCGTTTTTCCAATTCGTGGACGGGTACGATCATCATCGTCCTGTTCATCATCTTTTTTGTTGCACAGGCATTCCGCATACCGAGCGGTTCCATGAAAGATTCGCTGCTCATCGGCGATCACCTCTTTGCCAAAAAGTTTGCCTACGGCATCCCTACCCCGCACCTGCCGTTTCTCGAAATCCCGGTAATTCCCGGGACCGACGGCCATATCTATGACGGCGACACCCCGCAGCGCGGCGACATCGTCATATTCCGTTATCCCAACAACACCAACCTGCACTACGTCAAACGCTGTGTGGCACTGCCCGGGGACGAGCTCTTTTTGCTAAACAAGGAACTCTACCTCCATCCGCATGAAGGCAACGACTATATCCAGAAGCATTTCGACGGCCATGAACTCGTCACGCTGGGCGGAAAACTCTGGATAAAGAACCCGTATAAGAAAGACCATCCGGGTATCCACCATGACGAGAAGATCGTCAATGACGGCCGCTACCACCAGCAGATCTTCAACATTGCGCCGCTTCGTGTGCCTGATAACGAATATTTCATGATGGGCGACAACCGCGACCACTCCAATGACAGCCGTTTCTGGGGCAGCGTTCCTTACGGTCTTGTCGAAGGAACACCGTGGTTTATCTACTTCAGCATGGATGACAACTACGAGATCCGCTGGGACCGCGTAGGCAAGACGCCATACGATCTTGAGCAGAAACCTTACCTCGAGCGTGCCGCAGAAGAGCGCAAACGCACTGACAAAGAAGACTATGCCATCTATTGATCTGTTCGAGATAGCCGCCGCTATTGCAGCGCTGCTTGTCGCCATCATCGGTCATGAGATCATGCACGGCTGGGTCGCCCATAAATACGGCGACAATACTGCCAAAGACGCAGGACGTCTCTCGATCAACCCGATCATCCACATCGACCTGTTCGGTTCCATAATCGTACCGGCGATGATGTATTTCATACCGATGCTCTTCGGGGCTGAGAGCG
>JBFEWT010000146.1:0-4468 GCA_041546225.1 Sulfurimonadaceae bacterium | reverse complement strand
GCCGAGATGGCCAGAATGGAGAAGGCGATCTCTCTGGTCCCCTCTATGGAAGCCTCGACCTTGCCCAGGCCGGCCTCCATCTTTTTATAGATGTTCTCGATGACGACGATCGCATCATCGATGAAGATGCCGATGGCCAGTGTGAGCCCCAGCATACTCACCTTGTTAAGCTCGTAGCCGAAGAGGTCCATCAGGAAAAAGGTACCGATGATGGAGGTCGGGATGGCGATGGCCGAGACCAGTGTCGCCGTGACGTTGCGCAGGAAAAGGAAGACGATGATGATCGCGAGTATACCGCCGTAGATGAGGTCGAACATGACGTGGCGCAACGACTGGTTGATAAAGTCCGAGGTGTCGTTAAAGTACTGCAGCCGGTAGTCGCTGCCGATGCGCTCCTCTATCTGCGGGATGACCTCTTTGACGCGATTGATGACATTGAGCGTATTGGCATCGGAGATCTTCTGTATCTGCAAGATGACCCCCGGTTCGCCGTTGAGCGTGGAGATGCTCTGCGCATCTTTGATACCGTCTTCGACCCTGGCGATCTCGCTCAGTTTCACCCCCTGCAGGATCTCGAAGCTCTTCAGTGCTTCGATACTTGTCGCATTGGCCTTGAGAGTGACCATCGTCTGGGCGCTGTCGGTGATGAGCTTGCCGCCGCTCATTTTGACGTTTGACGCCTGTATGAGGCGCTGCAGGTCCAAAGCGGAGAGGCTGTACTTTCGCAGGGCGGTGGGATCGGGGTAGATGCGTATCTGGCGGTCCTGGTAGCCGATGACATTGATGTTTCCCACCCCTTTTAGGCGCTCGATCATCGGTTTTATGACTTCATCCACGCGCAGCATCAGCGTGTTGGTCTCGACATTGGAGGAGGCGATAAAGAGCGAGAGGACAGGCGCGGCGCCGATGTCGAGTTTGCTGACGACGGGCTTTTCGATACCTTCGTCCAGACGCAGAGCGGAGACCTTGTCGCGGACGTCGTTGGCGGCTTCGGTGATGTTGACTTCGATATCGAAGATGAGTGTGACGACGGAGACGTTCTCGCTGCTGATGGAGCTGAGCTTGTCCAGCCCGGCGACCGAGGAGACCGCCTCCTCGATCTTCTCTGTGACCTTGGACTCTATGGTCGCAGGGTCGGCTCCGTAGTAGGCCGTCTGCACCGTGACGATAGGGAAATCGACCTTGGGAAAGAGGACCGTGTTCATATGTTTGAAGCTCATCAGACCGAAGATGATCAGCGACATGAAGAGCATCAAGGTGGTGATGGGGCGGGTAATGGCAAACTTATACATCAGTCAACCTTGAGTGTCCCGTGTCCGAAGAGGCCGACTTTGAGCCCCTTTGCAGGTACCTCCATCACCAAAGAGCGTTTTTTGGAATCTATGGCGGGATAGACCCTCGAGACTTTCCCTTCATACTCTTTTGCACTTCCCTCTACGCGGTAGACGAAACGGTCGCCGACCTTGACCTTCTGCCAATGCTTCTCATCGACCGTGACGGCCAATATCTGGATATCGGGCGTGATCAGGGTAAAGAGCGTCTCAAGCATGGCCGAGCTTACCCCGTCGCCCACTTCGACCTCTTTGGATGCTATCGCGCCGGAGAAGGGGGCTTTGAGTCGGGTCTTTTCCAGCAGGGCCTTCTGGTAGGAGAGGTTCGCTTTTGCCGTGGAGAGCGCGATGAGTGCACGCTCATACGAGGAAGCGTACTGTTCAAAGAGCTCCTCATCCACAACGTCTTTGACCTGTGCGAAACGCTCATATGCCTTTTTGGCATACCGCAGGTTAAGTTCTGCAAGTGCGATCTTCTCCTGCGCGAGTCTCACCGATGTCTTAAGGTCATCATTGGCCAGTTCCAGAAGAAGCTCTCCCCTGGCGACACTGTCGCCGGCGTTGACATGTATCTTCTCGACGATGCCGTTAGAGGAGAGTACGAGGTTGGCCTCTTTGTAGGCTTTGACATTGAAGGTTGCGTAGATATCCTCTGCGATTGCCGCTGTGCCGAGCAGCGCGATCATTAGTGCTGTTTTAATCATGTATATACTCCTTAATATCATATCCTGCGCAGTGGTAATAGCGTGCATACGCGATCTGCAATGCGTTGAGTGCACGGTTGTACTGTGCCTGCGCATCTCTCTTCTGGCTCAGGGCATCGAGGTATTTGACATAGTCAACAAGGCGTGCCTTGTACTTTTTGTCGATGATCTCGTAGGTTCGCTCGGAAGCGTTACGGGAAAGTTCGGATGCCCTTAAAAGTTTTTTTGAACGCTCAATAGCACGTTTGGCCAAGGCAAGGTCGCTGTCGCTCTGTTTGCGCGCATACGCTAGTTGCGACTTCAGGGCGTTGTGCTCTGCCATGACTGCCTGACGCTGATGCGATGCGGCCGAAAAGTCGAAAAGGTTGATCTTCATGTTCAGCATCAGTACGTTCTGGGCGTTGATGCGTTCGACGCCGGGTATGCCAAGATCGTCGAGCCCGTCATCCTGATACTCGGTATAGCTGTAGCGGTCGCTCAAAACGATGTTCGGGTAGTTGGAGCTGTCAAGCTGCTCCGCTTTGAAGCGTACGGCATTGGCCTGTGCGCCCATCGCTTTTAAACGTTCAGGTTCTTGCGCTTTTGCAAATGTCGGCTCGATCATCGCGCCTGCATCGACACTCTCAATGACTTCACCGCTCAGGGTGAAGAGCTGCGCGACGGCCTCATCATAGGCGTAGCGCTGGACTTCGATCCGGTAGTCCGCATTGGCGATCGCCGCCTCTATGCGCACCACGTTGTCTTCGGTCGTGAGCTTTGCCGCAAAAAACTTCTGCAGCCGCCTGTGCTGCTCGCGCAGTGCTTCGCGCTCTTGTTCAAGCGCAGCGATGTCGGCCTGAACGCTTCGCAGGCTGAAGTAGAGCGTGGCCACCTGCAAGGCGACATCTTTTTTCACCTGAGCGAGCTCATAGGTACTCATGCGGCGCAGTTCCCGCTTCTCGTCGAGGATGTTCTCGCGTTTAAAACCGTCAAGAAGGACAACGGAGCCTTCCGCATAGGCGGTGTAAACCTGTCCCGCGCCCAGGGAGTCTTTGGGTGAGATGTACTGTCCCGAGGCACCCAGGTCGACCCGCGGGAAGTATGAAGAGCTGGCGGCATCGTAGCTTTTCTGCGAAGCTTGGAGCTGCGCTTTTTTGATGTTGACAAGCTCGTTCTCCTGCGCTTTCTCTATGAGGGTGCCAAGAGTTGAACCCCAGAGGCTCAGCGATACAAGGGGAATTATCAGTAAGCGTTTCATCATCATCCTTTCAAAACACTCATAAAGATCGAACAGACCTCTTTCTCTTTGCCATCGAGCGTCTCGATCTCCCCCTCTATCCAGCGAAGGATGTAGGCATTGCCGATGGCGTTGAGTATGTAGACAAGCTGCATGCTGTCGATGGCTACTTTTTTCAGCGCGTCGATGGGTTCGATGTAGAGGGCGTAGAGTTTCTCGAGGGCATCTTTATGCTCGATCTGCTGGGATTCGAAGAAGAAGGGATTGTTGAGCACACCGCTCTCAAGCGATTTGCGTTTTCGTGTCATGACATCAAACTTGATGCGGATGGAGCGTTCCACGATCGTTTCAAAGGAGAGCTCCTGATCGAAGAGTTCCACGAAGAGGAGATAGGCGCGTTCGATCTCTGTCAGGACCCAGGCACTGTAAAGACCCTCTTTGGAGTCGAAATAGGCGTAGATGGTCCCGACGCTCACGCCGACCTCTTTTGCCAGATCGGAGATCTTAAGCTCTTCAAACCCATGCTCTTCAAACATCTCGGAAGCTTTTTCCAAGATCAGCGTGCGCTTCATATTTTTTAGTTCTGCAGTTAAACGTGACATGATTCTTCCTGACTTAGGTAGGAAGATTGTAGGCGTTTAACTATAAAAATGAACTTAATTCAGTTATTGAATATGATTCAGAATATTTGCTGACGATCTCAGTACGCTCACTCGCTGACCTGCGTTGTATAAAGTTTTGCCGGGTAGGTCACCGGGTCTATCGCCAGACCTTCGGAAGTGAGGTAGAGTTCTGCTTGTGCCTTGAAAAGTACCGCTTCGACCTGACCGACAGTGAGCGGATCTGCGATCGTATATTTCGCTATATCCCCCGAAAAGAAATCATCCCCGGTAAAATTGCGCAACATCATGATCATACTTTTGTAGGGTGTCACCGGATCGTAAGGGTTCGTGTAGCCCACCAGTGCAACCGTACTGTTCGTCTCATCGATCGCCGCCCCCGTGACCATGACATCAAAAACCTGTTCACCCGCAGGCGCCACGCTGTAGGTGCCCGGTGCAGTCGGACGCGTGTAATACCTGCTCGTATAATCTTCCCAGTTCTTCGTAAATATATAGAGCTGCCCGTTATAGGCGATGAGGGCTTCTGCATCATAGGGAGTGGCCAGGGGTGCAGACGACTGGTCTACATAGGAAAAAGCGATCTCTTCGGCAATG
>JBFEWT010000007.1:0-33279 GCA_041546225.1 Sulfurimonadaceae bacterium | reverse complement strand
GCGACGGGAGGCAGGTTGCGGTCTTGTGTCCTAAAAGGCGTTAAGCGTGTCTTGGGAAGTGCCGCCAACGCATCGTCGTAACTTTGCAGCAGCCGCTCCCATGACGCTGATCCGACCGTCAGTCCGAAGCTGTGACGCAGAAAGTTCTGTTGCGCCGTGTTCTCATCAAAGCGCCGTACGAGGTAGGCGATGGCATTGGTAAAGGTCTCAAGCGTTGCGGTCGGGGCATAGAGGATGACGTTCAGCCCCTCCCCTTTCAACACTTTATAGGCGGCTTCGCTCATCCCTTCGAGCATCTCGGCAGAATAGTAGGCTTCGACCTTACGCTCTTTGGAGAGCATGACGCCCAGCGCGTGGTCAAAGAGGTTGTGCGAGGCTATGCCCGTATGCACAAACGGCGCTACCTCGGGATCGAGCAGGTAGTCCATCAGGATCTTGTAGTTCGCATCGGTCTCGGCCTTGTCAAGGTAGGTCACACAGGGCCAGCCGCGCAGGCTCCCCTCTGTGAGTTCCATCTCCTGGTTCGCCCCTTTGACCAGACGTACTTTGATAGGGGCGCCGCCGTTTTCTACCCGCTCTTTGGCCCATGCGACCAGTTTTTTAAGGTACGCCAGCGCATCGGGAAGGTAGGCCTGCAGCACAATCCCGGCATGCAGCCCTTTGAACGCTTCACGTGAGAGGGTCTGCATGAAGACGTCGACGGTAAGCGAGAGGTCTCTGTACTCCTCCATGTCAAGGTTGACGAATTTGGCATGCTCTTCGCCCTGCGTATCGGTAAAGGTGTTCTCCATGGCTGCCGTGTAGATAGGCTCCAGCCGTTGCGCTATCTGGTCTACACTCCACTGGTGCGCAAGCGGGGTGATCTGCGAAAAGATGGTCGAGATCTTGATGGAGATATAGTCGATATCGGGGTTTTTCAGTGCATTGATGTACTTTTTGACCCGCTCCTCGGCCTCCTCTTCGCCCAGCACGCTTTCGCCGATGATGTTGATGTTGACACGCGTCTGCTCCGAACGGCGCAGCTGGAGGTGCATGGAGAGCGGCGACGTCTCGCCCCTGATGACGACGTTGCTGATGTCGTTGCGGAGATAGCGGATAAAGAGGGGGACGGAAACAGCTGGCAAGTAGATACCGATATGGCGGAACAGCCATACCAGCAGTTTCTCGAACTCTGTAAAGATATCGGTCGTCTCATACTTGGCGAAGAGGTATTCGAGCTGGTCTGCCACACGGGCGCTCTCCTGGCTGCGAAAGCTCTGGTCCAGCAGCTCGATCAGAAAGACCTTGTTCATCGGCTCTTTGAGCATCTGTTTCATGATCTCATGAAACTTCTTCTCCGTCGCTTCCCTGCTCTGCTCTATCTCGCCTTGCCACTGCGTCGCAAGAGACTTTGCTTTTTCAAACGTTGTTGCACTGATGTTCATCGCTTCTCATTCCTTTCATGATGTCTAAAGGATCTAAAGAAGTACGTTCCAAAGCATTCGTAATAATAAAACTTCTATCCTGATTGTTTAAAATGTTCATATGGAGCCCATACTAACAATTGAAGACTTGGAGGGAGCTTTAAACCTGAAAAGATGCTCAATTACACCGAAGGAAATATGAGAAGTCCGGAACGAAGAAGTGCCAAGCGCCAGAAAGGCTGCCTGCTAATGTGGCAAATAGCGCATCAGTATCTCTCCGAACGCTTTCTCTTCGATCGGCTTGGCGATGAAGTCGTCCATTCCCGCGTCGAGAAAACGCTGGCGGTCTGTGGCGAGTGCATTCGCCGTCAAGGCGATGACCGGTGTCGCATCACGACCCTGTTCCGCTTCAAAACTGCGTATCTCCTGCAGGGCTTCGATACCGTTTTTCTTCGGCATGTTTTCATCCATGAGGACAAGGTCGAACCTGCCGTTCTTAAACGTCTGCACGCCCTCTTCCCCGTCACTGCAGATCACGTGCTCCAGACCGTACTGCTCCAGCAGTACTTCGACCAGGAACTGGTTGGTCACGTTGTCTTCTACTACCAGTACTTTCCCCTGCAATGCGGAGAATTCTTCCTGCTCGGAGACCTTTATACCAGAGCTCTGCGCTTTCGGAAGTTCTTCGATCGCATTGAGTACTTTCTGCGGCGTCAGAGGCATCAATGCCGTATCCAGCGTAAGCAGTTGCGTACCCTCTGCGCTATCGACCTCTCCGCCCATCGCTGTGACATACTTTTTCGCAAGTGCTTCACACCCCTCAAGACTCTCCACGCTACAGCGCAGCGCCACGCTCTTGCCCTTAAGGGCCTCGGCATAGGTTACAGTGTCCGGCAGGCAAGACGGGCAGCGCTGCATAGGAAGATCTACTCTAAAGATACTTCCTTTGCCTTCAGCACTCTCTACCGCGACACTTCCGTCCATCAGCTCAACAAGCTTCGATACGATCGCCAGTCCAAGCCCTGTCCCGCCGTACTGACGGGTCGTACTGCCGTCGGCTTGCTCAAAGGCATTGAACACACTCTTCTGTGCCGACTCTGACATCCCGATACCGTTATCCTGCACGGCAAGCTTCAACACTTCTTTGGCTTCATCATACTGCATCGTCAGCTTGACGGTGCCGTTCTCTGCGGTAAACTTGAGCGCGTTACTGAGAAGGTTGGCCGTTATCTGCTGGATTCGGATGTCATCGGCCAGCAGACAAGGCGGAAGCCCCGGGTCGATATAGGTGAGGTAGCTTATCTTTTTATCGCGCGCCGTCTGTGCGAAAAGCTCGACGGTCGAAGCGATAGACTCTACAAGGTGGCAGGGGTGACGATCGATGGCAAGCTTTCCGCTTTGCAGCTTGGAGATATCGAGAATATCGTTGATGATCGTCATAAGCATCTTTGAACTTCTGTCGACGATGGAAAGATACTGCGAAGACTTCTCATCTGTTACACGTTTCTTCAGCTGTCCTATAAAGCCCAATATCGCATTGAGCGGGGTACGTATCTCGTGACTCATGTTGGAGAGGAACTCGCTTTTCGCACGCTCCCCCGCTACCGCCCTGTCGCGGGCCAGTACCAGTTCGGTGACGTCGTAGGCACTGGCAAGGTATTCAACGATCTCGCCTTCGGTATTCACTAACGGGACGATAGTAAGATCGATATAGTAGCTTTCGCCGTTTTTCTTTTTGTTGCAGAGGGTTCCTTTAAACACTTCCTTGCGGGAGATCACTTCCCACATCTGTGCATAGAACTCAGAACTCGTCTCACTGTGCCGCAGAAGCTTGTGGGTCTTTCCGAGAAGTTCTTCAGGCGAATAGCCGTTTACTTCGCAGAAAGCGCGGTTGACATAGGTGATGACGCCGTGCGGGTCGGTCTTGGAGACCAAGGCGCTTTCGTCGATGGCATGCATCATCTGCTGCAGCCCGCTCAGGGCGGCATTGAGTCTGTCATTACGGTCGTGAATGCGCTCTTGCATGATATGCATCGTGACAAAGAGCTGGTCAATCTCGTCGCGCTGCTTCGCAGGTAGGGCTACGGTTACCGACTCGTCGTCGGCGACTTTCTGGGCGATCTGCGTCAGGGTGTTGAGCGATTGTGTAATACGCCAGCCAAGGAAGTAGGCTAAAAGGCTGCTCAGCAGTATCTCCATCGCGACAAGTATGTACGTAATCGTACGGTTCTCGCTGATGGCATCGAGACTCTGCGTAATGTCATAGATGATGAGCACATCCCCCAGTGCCGTCTCTTCCGCGACCAACGGAAGGCGCTTGGCGATAAAGGTACGCTCACCGTGCATGACGTACTCATCCAGAACCGACGAAGCGACAATGCGTTCAAAGTCCTCCTGCGTCAGCCGCTCCTTCGCATGATACTCCGAGAGCACCCTGCCCGAGACATCGCGCACATGGGTCCCGGCAACGTTTTTCAAAGCGACAAAGCTGCTCAGCGCATCGTCGACCGTCGCAAGGTCATAGACCGCTACGGGGGCTTTGATGAGTTCGGCAAAAAGTTCGCTGGCCGCCTCTACCTTTTCGTTTATAAGGCTTTCGGATGCATGCTGCAAGGAGGAGAAGTTGATAAAGACGATCATGGCGAGAAAGAGCGCTTCGATCGTTATAAACGAGACGATAAGACGATAACGGAAAGACACGTTACTCCTTCGGTGCGATGCGAAGCTGCTGTGCCAGATCGCGTACGGTGTCATATTCCGCGTCGGAGGTACGCATGAACGCCTTTACCTTCAACGCTTCCAACTGTACGGGAGGCAGTGTCATAAAGGCCTGCGTGATCGCCTCGCGGTCACTTGCGGGCATACTGGCCTTAAACGCTATGGGGTGACTCGGGTAGGCTGCGGTGCGGTGTACGATATGGAGCTTGTCGCGCGTAGCGCTGTCTTGCATCGTCTTGAGCGTGCGTTCAATACCGCCGCCCACGTCTCCGATACCGCGGGCGACCCCTTTATAGACGGAATCATGCGAGTTAACATAGCGGTAGTCACCCTCTTTTTCAACATCGACACCATATATCTTAAGCAGTTCGTACTTCGTCAGGAGTGTTGCCGCGAAGGCGTTGGGCGAAGGGAAGAGATAGCGCGTCGTTTTGGATGCAAGCATCTTGTCTATGGAGGTTTGTGTGGAGACAAGTATACCGACGATCATCTTCTTCGCCCGCAGCTCGGCCACATAGTCTTGCAGGTGGTTCGCGACCGTGTAGTGGTAAGGGTTCATATAGGCGAAATCATACCCCCCGGCATAAAGCACCTCTTCAAAACGGGCAATGGACTTTTCGGTTTTAAAGACGATGGTATGGCCTGTCTCTTTTGAGAGATGTTCCGCTATGGGCTGCCACACTTTGAGCAGCTTGAAGGGGCTCTGCTGCGGCACCACCCCGATCACATACTCTTTTGCGAAGAGCTGCAGGGAGGACAGCAGCAACGTGAAAATAAGAGCAAACCGTAACATAGCCAGCCACCTGCCTCTCACAAATTTATCTATAGGTATTATTATAGATGGAATGTATTAAACAGAGATAATAAAATAAGAGAAGCATCCTGCAGACAGCTAAACGCCAAAGAGAGCGTGCACAAACAGCACCCTGTTCGTTTTTAAAAGTAGAGATTCAACCCTTGGAGTGTATATTGTTAAACAAAAATGGATAACTAATGATGAAGTTTAGAAAATGGATCTATCTGGCACTTTTTCTGGTGCTGTTTTACTATATATTTATCGTCAATTTCTGGGTGACGCTTGGCGTTATCGCCTCACTCTATGTCGCGTTTAGACTCTACAAGATCTATGCAAGGGCCAAGCTCATCAAAACAGCACGCTCCAAAGAGTCGTTCCAGGAGAGCGAGCTGGGACTCTTTATCGCACTGGTGGCGAAAGTCGCAAAAGCAGACGGCGTGGTGCAGACGCTGGAGGCACAGCTGATAGGGATGATGTTTGACGACATCGCCAAGGTCTTCCCCGATAAAGAGAAGACAAAAGCCATCTTGAAAGAGATCTTCAATGAAGCAAAACAGAGGAGTGACGATACCCAAGCGATAGCCCAGTCGTTAAACACGCTGCTTGGCCGCAGCAGGTTAAAGCGAAAACAGTTTGTGGAGTTTTTGATCCAGCTGGCATTTGTAGACAACGGCATCAGCGCTGATGAAGACAGAGTCTTACGGGAGATCGTGCAGGAGCTGAACATCACGCCTGATGAGTACAGGGCAATGGTAGAACGCTTCGAGACGATGCTTAAAAAGAAAAAACAGGGCATGAGCCTTGAAGAGGCGTGCAGGATATTGGGTGTCAACGAGGGTGACGACCTGAACGTCATCAAGAAAGTCTACAGAAAACGTATACGCGAGTACCATCCGGACATCATAAAGTCCCAGGACAAAGACGCGGCCTACATAGAAGAAGCCACCGCCAAGACCCAGGAGATAAACCAGGCCTATGAGGTCATAAAAGAAGCGAAAAAATAATTCTGAACCCGCTTATGATAATGCACGCTTTCGTATCATTTAATACTTTTGATATCCGAACGCAGTGCCAGCTCTTTGGGGTAAGGCGTTAAAAAGGTCTGCTCAAGCAGATAGCTCACACTGTATTTTGACGCATACATTTTCAGCGTGCTGAGCGGTACGATGACAGGAATGATCTTCTGCGCACAATCCTCTATCTGCTCATGCAGCATCTTTTTCTCATCCGAATCCAAAAACGTTTTCAAAAAACCGGCCATATGTTCAAGCACATTGCGTGTTTTGCCCATACTGCTTTTTTTTGCAATGGCTGTTTTAAACATATGCTCATACTCGCTCAAAAGAAGCGGGAACTCTTTGGCTTCATGATTGCCGACAATACGCCCGAGCTCTCTGTAGAGTGTTTCGTCTTTGGATTGGAGCATAAACTTCGAACGCTGATGATAAAGCACCAGGTCTTTCATCTGTGCATGCTGCCTGAACTGCTCAAAACCCTCATACGCAAACACCTGCATCATGAAATTTTCTCTGAGCCATGGGTCCTGAAGCCTTCCTTCCTCTTCCATGGGCAGCAGCGGAAACGCCTTTTTGCATAATGCGGCAAACAGCCCATCCTCTTTTCCCTCGGCAAAACCGTTCTCCAGATAGACCTTTGAACTCATCAAGCCGCAGCTTGGAGATTTGGACTTGAAAACAATTCCGGCGACACCGTTTGAGCTTACTTTTTCCAGATCATCACGTGCACTCTGCAAAAGCGTGCCTGTGACATCTTCACCGGTTTTATTGGAGATGATCTTGACACCCTCATTCTCCCTCACCATTCGCAGAGAGGGTCTGGGACTTCCAAAAGCAAAGTGTTCCGGGCAAAAAGAGACAAACTCGGCATATTTGCCCAACTCATCCATGACAAACCCATCGCGTTTATGCCCTTTGTCAAAACGGACCTTTTCCCCGAGAAGACACGCTGATACTGCTATTTTCATGCGCTTACCTGAAGTTGATATTCAGATACTTTACATGATTAAACATTTGTTTTTTTTATTGTTTTGAAATTGAGAAGCGTACGCCTGCCTACACTTCAGCGTACTCTCTCAGGCAGCAGTCGCACTAGCCAAGGATCTGCGGGTTGAGCTGCCATAGGGAAAAATTGAGTGCGGAAGCGAAGCTCACCCAGAGCAGGTAGGGGATGAGCAGCGCGCCGGCAAGCGGGTTCAGACGCCAGAAAGCGACCATGGTCGCGACGATCAGCATCCACAGCACCAGGACGTCGGCGAGTGCGAACAAGCCGAAATTCCAGGCGAAGAAAAGCCAGCTCCACAGGGCATTGACCGCAAGCTGCACCAAAAACAAGAGCAGTGCTTGCCGATCGGAACGGAATCCGCCGCTGCGCCATACCAGCCAGGCGGCAATGCCCATCATGGCAAACAGCAACGTCCACACAGGACCGAAAACCCCCGGAGCAGGTGCCCATGCCGGCTGAATGAGCTGTGTGTAAAAAGACTTGGCCTGTATGGAAGCCACTGCGCCTACAGCTGAAGCAGCGAAGCTCACCAGCAGCCAGCCGGCAAGTCCCGCAATCTGTTTCTGTATTGATAATGGGGGCATCCGGACCTCCTGTTCTCATCCAGCGTTTAAACAATCAGAGAAGATTTCGAGCTTATAGGCTGAAAATAGCTGCAGTAAAAAGGGATAACCTGCTGTGCCAGAGATTTCCCGGCACCGCTTCCATGCCGCAGATTACGCAGACTATTTAAAGGCTATGTTCTTCTCCGCAATAAGCATCTTCTTGCTCCAGATAGGCTCTTTGAGTTTTAAGATACCGATAATCTCATCGTTAACCAAACGGTAGGAGACGGTTACCGCAGCTTTTTGCGCCCCTTTTGGTATCGCGACTTTCTCGACCTTTCTGCCCATGGCCGGAACAGACATGTCTTCGGTAGCGTCAACGGCACATTCAGGGATGGTTGGTTTCTTGCGCTTGCTCACATAATGCGATGTAAGAGAGAGTTTTTTGCCGATCTCTTTGGTCCCCGTATCAAATACGATATCTATCACGATCTCGCGTCCGCCGTAACCCGTGGGTACGTTATGCGGGTTGGGGTTGTCGAGCTGGATGAGGAGCTCGTTATTTGCCTGTTTCAACGAGAGTTCCAGCGCGCCTTTTATGAGATCGGGAGAGTGCGCCCCTTTAAAGCCATGTGAACGGATCATGCGTTTTTTCGAACTTGTCATGGCTGCTTTACCCGGCTTTTTCTCGCTCATGTGGCAGTCCACACAGAGTTTCGGGTTCTTCTGCGCCTTATACTCTTTTTCGGTATCGGAAAAGACAAAATCGCGGATGGAACGCTGGTTGGCATGACAGACCAGACAGAGGTCGTTGGTCTTGTCTACCATGAAATCGCGCTGATAGGTCTTGTGATAAGGTGATTTCGCATCATCGAAAGGCCCGCTCATCTTTCCTGCAGGCAGCCACTCCAGCAGTTCAATACCGCGAACGGAAGGGTCTTTGCTTTTATGGATCTTGTCGATATTGTGGCAAACGGCGCAGTTGATGCCCTCGTTCAGGTTTTTGCTGTTTGCGGCTTTCGCGACAGGTTTGTGCGTTTCAAGGTGAAGCTGGGCCGCAAGCTCATCCTCGACAGTCGTCTTGGTGATCATAATGCGAGGGTTGTGACACTTGGCACATTGGACCTTAAGGGTATCGAGACTTTTCTCACGCACCTTTCGCGCCATATACTTTATGCTCTTTTGAAAGTACTCATCGTTTTCAAAGTGCGACTTGGCGTGCCATGAGTTTTTCCACTCTTTGACGATGTGGAAATGACACTTCATACACTTTTGACTTTTGGAGTATTTCTCATCCAATGCTACAGGTTCCCCCGCAAACATGTAAGTAACCATCAATACCAAGACCGACATTAACTTCATTTCCACCCTTTTATAAAAAATGTTTATATTGTATCTCTTGTCAATTATACTTTAATTTAATAGTAGTTCAACTGAATCAGAAGGACACTCATGTGCAGGGGCATAGAAGCGAGATGTATTGAATTAAATATATTTTTTCGAAAGAGTGGTTGATAGTTGACGAAATAGTGAGAGTAAGAAGGCCTTCGCCTCCTCTTTTAAAGAAAGGCGAGGATCTCTTCTTCGATCTTCTCTTTGTCGATGACCGTGCTCTGCGTGATCTCTTTGTCGAAGAGGCCGTTGATCATCGCAGGGATGCTGATGCCCGCCTCTTTGGCGATGGACTTGAGCGCGTCGATGTCGTGCGCGTCCTCTTCGCCTGTGAGTGCGTTGGCGATTGTCGGGGAGAACTTCGTCCACTCCGCCGTGGAGTAGGCGATGGTCTTGTAGTCGCCCGTCGCACAGCTGTCGTAGGCTTTGAAACAGGTCGCCGTATGCGGGTCCATCAGGTAGCCGTGTGCAAACGCCTCTTTGATGTACGCTTTGCCCTCGTCGCCGTTACAGAAGTCCGCCGCGAAATCTTCCTGCAGGCGTGAGAGTTCTTCGGCCGTGAGCTCGTAGCAGTGTTTCTCGTCGAGATCCGCCATCAGCTCTTTCGTACGCGCCGCACCGAACATGTCGTAAAGAATACGCTCGACGTTGGAAGATTTGAGGATGTCCATCGCCGGAGAGGTCGTAGAGACGACGCTCTGGTCGCGCAGGTCGTATTTACCCGTGTTGATGAGGCGGGTAAGGACGTTGTTCTCGTTGGAAGCGATGATGATCTTCTCGACCGGAAGGCCCATCTTGAACGCGTAGTAGCCGCCGAGCGCATTACCGAAGTTGCCGCTTGGGACGTTCAGGTAGACCTTTTCGCCCATCGTGATGGCACTCTGGCGCACCAGTTCGAGGTAGCTGTGGATGTGGTAGATGATCTGGAAGATGATACGGCCGAAGTTGACCGAGTTCGCCGCAGAGAGGGAGATATGCTTCTCTTTGAGCTGCGCTTTGAACGTCGGTGAAGCGAGCAGGCGCTTGAGTGCGTTCTGCGCGTCGTCGAAGTCACCCTTGATGCCGATGACCTTGAGGTTCTTGGCATCTTCGGTGACCATCTGCAGACGCTGGACATCAGACGTTCCGCCGTCAGGGTAGAGGCACGCCACCTGTACGTTGGCGCGGTTCTTGAATGTCTCCAGTGCCGCAGGGCCGGTGTCGCCGCTGGTCGCCGCGAGAATGAGGTAGTTCTGGTTGCGTTTTTGCGCCAGTGAGGAGAGCACGATACCAAACGGCTGAAGCGCCATGTCTTTAAACGCGCGGGTCGGGCCGTGGTAGAGCTCGCTCACATAGAGGTCCTCTTTGACCTTTACAACCGGTACCGGATTGGACGCGTCGTCAAACGCGTCGTAAAGCGCCAGCGCTTCATTAAGTACCGCCGTATCGATGTCGATGCCGAAGCGCGTCAGCATATCGAGCGCGAGCTCTTTGTAGCTTGAGTTCAGGTGCTTTTCCAAAAACGCCTGTCCAAGTTCAGGCAGCTCTTTGGGTACGTAAAGACCGCCAAAGCTGGCGATAGGGCTTAGAATAGCCTCGGAGAAGGTTACTTCTACCGGGTGGGAGTTGTCGTTTCCGCGTGTTTCGATAAAGTTCATCACAATCCATTATCTCAAGGCATTACGCCTCTCTATTTTGCGCGAATTATAGCAGGTTTACTTTTATGCTCTTCTTTGATAACGACTCACATCCCCTCCAAAGGGGTATAAAGTCGTGCATACAAACGCGTCAGCAAGGCATCGAACTGGCTGATTCGGCCGGGTTGCGTCCGGCGCATAAAGCCTCTCTCCTGCAAAACACCGATCAATTTTCTTGGTATGACGCCCTCTCTTCCGACTATCTCGACATGCCCGGCGGGAACGACGATTTTCTCGGCTTCGAGCCCTCTTTCTATCTGCGGATGGCGCTGTTCGGCAAGTGAAAAGACAAAATCGTCCTCAACGCACCGCCCCTGAAGGTCAGAGCGCCTGCAGGTGCCCTCTTCATCGGTAGCAAGCAGCAGATAGCGTTTAACCGCAGGGACGAGTGTGCCCGGGTTGGTAATAAAATCCGAAGCATACGTGATCTCATACCACTTGTCGCCGCTGATCATCCAGCATGCCAGATCATGCAGACCAAGGGTACCAAAACGCAGCCACGGGTTCGCACACTGATCGGCGGCACTGATACCCGACAAGGGGGCAGAAACCGTCAGAAGTTCGACGTCGGCATCGCTTTGCAGAGGCTTGTCCCGTTCATTAACCAGTGCTTTTCGTGCTACCAGGCCGCCCTGACTGTGCCCGATGACAGTGATCTTTCCCGAAGGCATATGCGCGGCGAGCGCTTCGATGGCATCGGCGAGTTCCCGTGAGCTCTGCATAAGACTATCCCTGTCGTCATAGCTGAAACAGACGGATTGTTCCCCATGAAAAGCGAATACATCAGAAAGGACACG
Organism: Sulfurimonadaceae bacterium; assembly: GCA_041546225.1. Classification (GTDB taxonomy): domain Bacteria; phylum Campylobacterota; class Campylobacteria; order Campylobacterales; family Sulfurimonadaceae; genus JBFEWT01. The sequence continues at coordinate 21,930 of JBFEWT010000007.1, read as the reverse complement.
AAAACGGCCTGCCGAGCCGAAACACCCATGCACCAGTATGGTCACCGGTTCGCGGGAGTTCAAGCGTACCCGACGGTCAGGGTTGTCGTTACAGGGGCCAAGGCCGGCAATATCAAGGAGCATATCCGGCCGGGGAAGCTGCGGAGGGTTTTCAGACGTGCCCGTGCTCTGCGGAGCGGAGAGTGCCGTACAGCCCGAGAGCCAGACACCCAGCACAAAAGCGCCAAGGCAGCGTATCGCGGTGTAGAGAAAGCTTTGTTGCATAGCAGCCCCTTCTGTCTCAATGTGCATCATCCTAGATAACATCTTCAGATTATACCGACATCTGCAGAAGAAGCGCCACTGCCTGGCTTCATCACCCTTGCGCTTCTGCCTTCAGCATTAATCCAATGCTTCTTTGAGCCACTTCATATAGGGTTCGCTGCCCGCTTTTATCTCGGTAGCGATGACTTCGGGAACGTCGTAGGGGTGAAGCGCGACAATACGCTTTTGCAGCGCTTCGAAATGTGCGGCGTCTGTTTTGATGATGAGGAGCTCTTCGGAATCCTCGCAGAAGTCGCCTTCGTAGATGTAGTAGGAGGTAACTGAGGGGATGCGGTTGACACAGGCACAAAGCCCTTCGGTGACAAGGGCACGGGCGATCTTCTCGCCGCTTGCTTTGTCGGGGACCGTGCAGTAGACTATCATGCTTAGCGGGTGATCTGCGTACCCACACCCTCGGAGGTGAAGAGTTCAAGCAAGATCGCGTGCTCGATGCGCCCGTCGATGATGTGCGCCTTGTTGACGCCGCCGTCGACTGCTTCGAGGCAGGCATCGACTTTGGGCACCATGCCGCCGTGGATCGTACCGTCTTCTTTAAGAGCGATGATCTCCTCTTCGGTCAGTGAAGGAAGCAGCTCTTTGTCGTTGTTGAGTACGCCCGGCGTGTCCGTCATGAAGATGATCTTGTTCGCGCCGATGGCCTTGGCGACCTGAGAAGCGGCGAGGTCGGCGTTGATGTTGTAACCCGGATGGCCCATCTCAGAACCCGCGGCGATAGGCGCGATGACCGGAACGAACTTCTCGTTAATGAGGTTATGGATGACCGAAGCATCTACGCCGGTAATGGTTCCCGTAAGTCCCCACTTGGCATGCTCTTTGGGAATGGCGGAGATGAAGTGCGCATCTTTACCGCTGATGCCGATGGCCTTGGCGCCGTGGGAGTTGAGCAGCGAGACGATCCCGCTGTTGATCTCGCCGCTGAGGATCATCTCGACGATGCGCATCACCTCGGGCGTCGTCACGCGCTGGCCGTCGATGAACTCCGTCTCGATCTTCAGTGCAGTGAGCATATCGGTGATCTTCTTGCCGCCGCCGTGGACGATGACCGGTTTTATACCGACCAGATACATCAGCAGGACATCCTGAGCGAACTTCTCCATCAGCTCCGGTTTTGTCTGTGCCGAACCGCCGTACTTGATAACGACGATCTCTTTGTTAAACTGTTTGATAAACGGCAGTGCTTCCAGGAGCGTTTTTACGGTTCCGATCTTAGCTTTCATACACGACTCTCTTCATAATAGGTATTAACATACGCCTTAATGTTCTCCATAAGGGACGGGGCGATCTCCAGCTCCATGTCAAGCAGCGACACGGGCAGTTCAAAGTGTGCGATTTTAACATAATCTTTATAAGTAACCAGCAACGATGACGCCCCGCTCTCGCGCAGGATCGTCTCGAGCTCCGCTTTGGTGAAATAGTGGTGGTCGGGGAAGTAGTGTTTCCCCGCCACCTCCGGCAGATAGGCATCGAGCCTTTCGGGCCGCGCGATCGCTGTCACGAGCACCATCTTTTCCGTAGCGTCTTTGAGCTCTGTTCGGCGCGTAAAGTCACGTTCCTCGCGGACGCTAAGCGCATCTTTTCCCGGCCAGAGCCGTTCGCGGAAGGGACCTGCGGGCAGACAGGCCGTGTTGGGTGTCTGCACCTCTATGAGCAGGTCAAGCTTTTTGATCTGGTGCTTGCTGTAGCCGTCATCGAGAAAGACGACACTGCACCCCATCGCTTTGGCCTTTTCAATGGCATGTTCGCGCACTTCGCTGACAATGACCACCGCGCCGTGCAGTTTCTGCGCATAGATCATCGCTTCGTCACCGCTTGTCAAGACATCGCACAAGATCTCCTCTCCGTCGGAAACGACGATCATCCCTTCGCTTTTTCGCCCATACCCGCGCAGTACTACCGCCGGTCTTTGAAAACCTGCAGACAGTGCAGTCACCAGCGGCGTCTTGCCGCTGCCGCCTACAGTCAGGTTGCCGATGCTTACGACGGGAAGACCCACGTCGCGGGGCGTCTTGCTCTTATAGCGCGCGAACATCCCCGCACAATAGAGCCAGCTCAGCGGCAGGAGTAACAGTGAGATAAGTCGGTCGGAAAAGGTGGGCGCGTAAAAGATGCGCTCCACCCGGGAGATCAGGGATGTTTTCACACGCGGGTTTTGGAGATTTCCGCAATCGTCTTACAGATGTATTCGCACTCTTTATCGGTCATCGACGCATAAAGCGGGATCGAAAGTACCTGCTGGAACGAGCGCAGTGCGACAGGGAAATCGTTAACGCGCAGCGCGTATTTCGTCTTGTAGTAGCTCATCAGGTGCAGCGGGATATAGTGCAGTCCCGTCTCGATCCCTTTATCGAGCAGTGCACGCGCAAAAGAGTCACGGTTTTTGTCGACTTTAATAATAAAGTGCGCAAACGTATGGTCTTCCGTCACGACAGGCAGCGTAATGTGGTCTACATTGGAGAGTTCTTTGAAAAAGCGTGCAGCGATCTCTTTTTGACGTGCGACCGCCGCATCCTGCTTATCCAGCTGTGCGGAGATGAACGCCGCATCGAGGTTGCTCATCGTGTACTTGCTGCCGATATCGACGACATCATAGATATACTCAAGACCGTCTTCATCTACGACCATGGCATGGTTGCGCAGGAGTTTCGCACGTTCGATGATATCTTCGTCTTCACTGACGAGCATACCGCCGCTGCAGACACTCTTTTTAAGGTGGGTGTTAAAGTTGAAACAGGTGATATCCGCACCGGTCGAACCGATCTTATCACCCTTGTACGTCGCACCCAGCGCATCCGAAGCGTCTTCGATGATCTTCACGTCATAGATCTTGGCAATGTTGTAGAGGCGCTCAAGGTTTACCGGCTGTCCTGCGATATGCGAGACGATGACGGCCTTGAGTTTCTTGGACTTGTTGTCTGCGAGATAGTTCTCGAGCTTGTCAAGGTTGATATTGAACGTCTCTTCGTCAACATCGACAAAAAGAGGCTCGGCATCGAAATGGCGTACGACTTCCGGTACGGCCGGATACGCATTGACCGAACAGATTACCTTATCGCCGCGCTTGAGGTCGATAGCCAGCATCGCCAGATGCAAAGCCGATGTGCCGTGCGATGTTGCCAAAGCATATGAACATCCAATATAAGACTCGAACGCAGCTTCAAGGTCTTCCACTGCATTGGTGCATACACCCTCTAACACATCATCGATACGTTTCTTTTCATCAGCGTTGATGTCCATACGATAAAAAGGTATTTCCATACTCATTACATTGCCTTTATTACAGAGTTATATCCCGTGGATAATTAAAATCATGGTTTATAGTACGCCCGGTCAGTTTCGCGATGACCGGCATCTTTCGTTTAAACTGGTTTCGGTAGATACGACCTATGATCATATCGACCAATGCTTCCTCGAAGCCTTCGGCGAGCAGCTCTTCCTTGCTTGAACGCTCTTCGATATAGCTTTTAAGCACGGCGTCGAGCTGTGCATAGGTGTACCCCAGCTCGTTCTCATCGCTCTGCCCTGCCCACAGGTCGGCCGAAGGCGGCTTTGAGATGATAGAAGCCGGCAGTTCCAGATGCTCTGCCAGTTCAAACACTTCGGTCTTGTAAAGGTCACCGATAGGGTTGATCGCACTGGCAAGGTCGCCAAACAGCGTTCCGTAGCCAAGCATCAGCTCACTCTTATTACTGGTTCCAAGGACCAGGGCGCCCATCTCGGCGGACACATCATAGAGTGTAGCCATGCGCATACGCGCCGAGAAGTTCCCGACGCGAAGGTTACTCATGCCCTCTTCTTCAAAACTGCGAAGCAGAGGCTCAATACTTCTGGTAACGGAACGCATACCGAACTTTTCACACAGCTCATCCGCATCATCCAGACTGTTCTGTGAGGAGTAGTGCGAAGGCATTTTGACACATAAAAGGTCGTCACCGAATGCTCTGTGTGCCAAAACCGCCACGACAGCCGAATCGATCCCTCCGCTTAAACCTACTACTACACGCTGCAAACCGGTCTTGCGAACCTCATCATCGAGGAACCTGACAAGGTAATCGGCGATCTGTGTGTATTTGTCCATAAATGTGAACCTTCAAATATTGTAACTAAAATTTTCTTGAATGGAAAGTATTATAACTAATTTTACTAATTAATTTCACCCAAAGAAGCTAAAAAGAGTGCCGATAAAGAATAATCGTTTCTTAATCCGCATCAGCAGATGTGTTCAGACGTCATGGTGTTAAGTTCCGAGCAGCTGAAACCCGCTTCTTTGCGCGCGTCGATGTTGAGCCCTTTTGTTTTGGGAAAGCTGTTTGGGAAATACTCCTCGATGATCTTAAAATAGATCGCGCGTTCTTCACCGGCTTCGTCGCAGGCGTAGCTGAACCACCGGTCCCCTTTTGCGACATGGCCGACCTCTTCACGCAGTATCACATCCAGTGCCGCAGCTATTTTTTTGACAAAGGGCTGCTGCGCTACAGGTTCAAGCCGCTTAAGTATCTGCGGTGTCGCGTCGAGGCCGTTGGCCTCAAGATAACGCGGTACGACCGCCATGCGCTCGAGCAGGTTCAGCGTCTTCTGCGACGTCTCGAAGAGCGCGTCATGCACCGGCACTTTCCCGTAACTGCTGCCCAGTTCGTTTAAAAGCTTTTCGATCATCTCGAAATGGCGTACTTCGTCATCCGCCACTTCCAGCCAGTCGTCGTAAAAATCTTTCGGCATCCCGCGGAAACGGTAGGCCGCATCGAGCGCAAGGTCGATAGCCGAGTACTCGATGTGGGCGATGGCGTGCAGCAGCAGGATCTGCCCTTCGGGGCGGGAGAGTTTTTTGCGCTTGGGTACATCCAGCGGAGGAACGATGGTACAAAAGCCGGCATACGAAGGCTTCTCGAAGACAACGGGAGTGCCTTCTGACACAAAACACACATCGCTCTCGCAATAGGCGCTGTAGAAACGGCGAAATTGCGCGATTTTCTCCGACGGTGTCCCGGCAATAAGGATCTGCTCTAATTCGTTGTAAAAGTTCATAAATGACATTTTAGCTACAATTCGGCTAAAAACGGGATAAGTCCATGCAAATCAAAAAGCAACCGATGGGTTTTTACATGACCAACTGCTATATTGCCACCATTGACGGGAAAGACTTCATCATCGACCCCGGTGTGGATGCGACGCCCTGGGTGTTGGAGAATGTCACCAACCCCGTCGCCATTTTGAACACGCACGGACATTTTGACCATGTCTGGAGCAATGCCGAGCTCAAAGAGCACTTTAACATCCCCATCTATATTGAAAAAGGGGATGCTTTCATGCTGCCAAAGAGCAACTTCATGACGGACCTGCCGCCCTCAAAGGCCGATGTGGAGATCGATGGGGACCAGACGGTGGAGATCGCAGGCGTTGAAGTGAAGTTCCGCCATTTTCCGGGGCACTGCCCGGGGTGTTCGACCATAGAGATCGGCGGAGTGATGTTCAGCGGGGACTTTATCTTTGAAAACTCTATCGGGCGTGCCGACTTTCCCTATTCAAGCGCCGCGGATATGAAAAAGAGCCTCAAGCGCTTTATGGAGCTTGACTACGACTGTACCGTCTACCCCGGTCACGGCAATCCCACGACCATCAGACGCGAACAGAAGAACACCCCTTACTGGCTCGAGAACCTCTAGCTTACGCTTCGACCTTCGCTTCTTTAAGCAGCGAAAGCTTCAAGACGTGGTTTTCCGTCACGACGGTCTTGAACTCGCCTTCAAAGACCTTGATATCGAAGACGAACGCTTGAACATTGACATTTCTTTTGCGCCCCTCTTTATGACGGACCTTCGCTTCAAAGACCACCTCATCCCCGACGCGTACGGGAGAGAGGAACTGACACTCCGAAGCGACCAGCACGACATTGCGTTCATTGACTGCCGCCATGGCAGCGAAATCAGCCGCACTGAAAATAAAACCGCCATGCACCAGGCCATGCTTGTCCGCCCGCATCTCTTCGAGTGTGACAAGGTTCACTTTCGCATACCCTACTTCAAGCTTTTCAACACTGCCGCTGAGATCGTGGTTGACATCTTCATGCGTATCCAGATAGATCGTACTGGTCGGTGAAAACTCGTCACCCTCTTCCTCTCTTATCCTATCTGCTTGCGTATCTGCGATTTCTTCAGCCAAGACTACTCCTTCGTCAACTTAACATAGATCCGTTTAGGGGCCGGATACCCTTCTACTGTTCTGGTACTATCGGCAGGATCGAGAAAATCTTCAAGACTCTGCCCCTCTATCCATTCGGTCTTGCGCTGCTCGTCCAGTGTCGTCGTCGTGATCTCCAGGACCTCGAAGCCGCTAAAGCCCGCCCTGCGGCACCAGTTCTCAAGTGCTTTCGGCGTCGGGACGAAATAGATGTTCGGTATCTTCGAGTAACTCCCCGCAGGGCTGAGACAGATCTCATCCTCACCGTCTATCATAAAGGTATCGAGGATCACTTCACCGCCTTTCTCAAGGCCTTTGTTCAGTGATTTGAGCATCGCTACCGGGTCGCTTCTGTGATAGAGGACACCCAGACAGAAGATCGTATCGAACTTCTCTTCGTAAAACGGCAGGTGCTCTACGCCGAGCAGTTCATAGACAATCTCCGTCTTGGCAAAATGGTTGATAAAATCGAACTGCGTCTTATAAACGGCCGAAGGATCGAAACCGACCAGTCTGGCAGGGTTGTCTTCAAGCATCCGAAAAAGATAGTAGCCGTTGTTGCAGCCGATATCGGCGACACGTTTGTCCTTGAGGTTGAAATGGGGCCGCAGCAGGTTGTATTTCATAAAGCTCTGCCACTCGGTATCGATAAAAAGGCCGAAGAGGTCAAAGGGACCCTTGCGCCACGGCATCATCATCTTTGCCGTCTGCAGGATCTGCTCGGCTTCGGGCGGCGTAGCGCTTTTCAAAGCGACGGTGTCGCCGGCTTCCATCTCGCACTCAATATCGGGAAGCTGTGCCAGCGCTTCGCGCAGCGGCGCAATGTTTTTCCACGTCATCCACTTCTCGCGCTCCGTTCGTACGGCTTGTAAATCCACCTCTATCCTTTTAGCTCAGCAGTTTTCGCACAGAGTCCGTCTGTGCATCGCTAAGGTCACTGTGTGTCACCTCGATAAGAACCCCCGTATCTTTCAACAGATCTCCCATACTCATGACGTTTTCAAATATCTCTACACTGCCCGGGGCCAACACGATGAAGTGATCGCCGTAGATGCGGAACACTTTTCCGCCCTGACACTGCTGCTGTATGTAATCGGCGATCTTTTTAAGCAGTTCATCGCCTGCTTCCCAGCTATGGGCCTGGTTGTACGTACCGAAACGGCGCAGTTTGATGATATATGCGCTTGCATATTCGCACGAAGCACTGTTTTGCTTGAGGACAATATCGAGGTACCATTTGTTGAACGCGCTGGTCAGGTTGTCCTTGAAGAAATAGGCGAAACGCTCATCTTCGAGCTTCGTCGTCGGCATCTGTGTCGCCATCTTATCCGGTTCGATCTCTTTAAGCGCACGCACAGCGGCATCGACAACATCAGGATGATAGGCCGTACCGCCAAGCCCTGCAAGCTCTTCAAGCGCTTCTTCTTTGGCCATGCGCGGCTTATAGATGCGGTTGGTCGTCATCGCGTCAAAGCTGTCGGCTACGGCCATGATGGCGGAGAGCAGCGGTATCTCATCGCCTTTGAGTGCGAGGGGGTAGCCGCTTCCGTCATGGCGTTCATGGTGCGCATGAATGATCTGGGCAAGGTCTTTATACATATCGATCGCATTAAAGAGCTCATACCCGACGCTCACATGCTCCTGGATCAGCTGATACTCCAGGTCGGTAAGGTGTGCCGGTTTGAGCAAGATAGCATCCGGGGTGGCCAGTTTTCCGACATCGTGCAAGATGGCTGCAAGCTGAAGCTGTTCCACTTCCTCTTCGGCTATGCCCATCTCCTGCGCGATCAGGACACAGTAGCGCGAGACCCGTTCACTGTGTCCCGCCGTGTAGGTGTCACGCTGTTCGATCATATTGACAAGGGAGAAGATGGTCTGCTTGTAATTGACGATCTGCTGACGGTTCAACGCCTCGGCATCACGCATGGCATAGAGTGAGTTGATCGCGAAACCGACCGTCATACTCAACTCCTGCAGCAGCAGCACTTCCTGCGTCGTAAAGCCGTTCTTTTTATTTGTATAGATCAGCAGTGCGCCAAACGGCTCCGCTTCGACATTGGCCTTCAGCGGCAGTCCCACGACGGAACCGAAGCCGCTCGCTTTGGCCCGTTCACGCCACGGCGCAAAGGTACGGTCGGTGAGTGTGTCTTCGATGACGACTGTCTGGTTATCGCGTATGACCCGTCCCTCTGGACCGGAAGAGTCTTCGCGTTCAGGGTCGGTACTGACGCTGAAACCCTCCCCCAGATAGCCGGTGGGGTCATCGCTGTGTGCTGCCACACGGATGTTTTTATCTTCAGCCAGACCGGCCCAGGCCAGTTTGTAATGGTCAAACTCTCCAAGACGGCGGCACATCTTCTCCAGCAGAAGGTCCACATCTTTAGCCGAGATGATCATCTCATGAATGTCCGCGACCAGCTCAAGTACCATCCGCTGTTCGTGTTCCTGGGCATAACTCTTGTCAAGCGCCTCGGTATGATGCGCCACAATCGCCTTAAGCTCTTTCATCTTGTAGTTCATAGACTTGAAAAAGAGCATCATCAGCGGTGTCAGCAAGAAGAGGAAAAGGAGACCGCTAAGCAGCGTATCGGTCACTTTCTCCTCTAGCAGCGCATCGATAAAACTGATCTTCATGTCGGCACCGGCGACATAGAGGTTCCCACCATCCGTATACATCGGTATTATGACCGAACGGAAAGTCCCCCAGCGGTCCGCACTCTCCTCATAGAACATCTTTTTGGTCAGGAATACGGCTTTGTCTTCGTCCGTCGCCTCGTCATACGCGTCAAAATAGTGGTAAAGATCATTGTTCTGCTGCTCTTCAAGGGTAGAACTTGAAGAGGTAAAATAGAGCGTTGCGTTGCGTTCGATCATCGTATAGACATACTCGATATCGCTGTGGTCTGTCAGGTTTGAGAGCAGAAGCGAGTTTGATCTGTCCTCTTCTGGGGATATGCTTCCCGCATCTACCGCGCGGTCATGGAAATTTTTCCCAAGCAGTTCGGCAGCGCTGTAGGCAGCCGTTTTAAGCTCCTGATCCACATCCGCATATATCCGTTCTTTTTCCTCTAAATAGACCCGATAGCTGTTCGCGATGATCGTCACAGAATAGACAAAAATGAACAATATAATAAATGTGATGTAGGATCTGGCTTTCATGGGTGTAATCGTATCATCATCTATGTTAAAATACTCCTAACACTTATCAACTCGTCTGAGCTATCAGGTACGCTTTTGATATGTCATGAGAATCAGAAGGAACGCAATGCGTTTAGAGAAAAAAGCCACCGTCGTATCGACCAGTGTCGCCGCTGTACTGGTCGTCATGAAGATGACTGTCGGAGTCATGAGCGGGTCCATCGCCGTACTCGCTTCAGCCATCGACTCCCTGCTCGACCTTTCCGTCTCGGCATTTAACTATTTTGCCCTGCACAATGCCGAAAAAGCGCCCGATGAGCGTTTTAACTACGGGCGCAGCAAACTAGAGCCCCTTGCCGCGGTCGTCGAGGGGACCATCATCTCCATCTCGGCACTCTTCATCCTCTACGAAGCACTCGGCAAGATCTTTCAGGCGCGTCCTACGGAATACATCAACGAGTCCATCGGCGTCATGCTGGCCTCCATCGTCATCACGGCGCTGCTGGTCCTCTTTTTGAACCATGTCGCCAGCAAGACCGGCAACATGGTCATCCGAGCAGATGCCCTGCACTACAAGACCGACCTCTTCTCCAACGGTGCCGTCCTCTTTGCTCTGGGCCTGATCGCCATCACCGGAGAAGACCTTATCGACCCGATCCTGGGTATCGCCATTGCCGGTTATATGGTCTACTCCGCCCTGCCCATCATAAAAGAAGGGCTGATGATGCTCCTCGATGCCGCACTGGAAAAAGAGCAGGTCGAGATGATCGAAACGGTCCTCAAGAACGAAGGGGGCATCACCGACTATCACTACCTCCAGACACGCCAGTCGGGTTCGGTCATCTTTATCTCGGTCCATGTCGTCTTCAATGTCAGTATCTCGCTCTATGACGCCCATAAGATATCCGACCACATCGAACTGAAGTTCAAAGAACTTTTCCCCGACAATAAAGTCGACAGCATTGTCCATATGGACCCTTATGACGACTCCGACATCAACGAGCTCGAAGACGACCTTCATCACCACCATTAATCAAGGAGAAAACTATGAAACTATCGCATATCCTGAGCGCGACCGCGCTCATCTCGACCGCACTGCTGGCAAACCCGTATGAGACAAAGGATGAGGAACTCATCTCTGTCATAAAAACCGGGAACGAAGCGTCAGCGGCACTGCTCAAGACACTCGGCGGCAGCCTCAAAAAACATATGCAGAGCGAAGGAGCTATGGGCGCGGTGAAATTCTGCAGTACCAACGCCTACCCGCTGACTGACAGCATCAACACCGAGCTCGGCGAAAACGTCTCCATCAAACGTATCAGCCTCAAGTACCGCAATCCGGCAAACAGACCCACCGAGAACGAAGCGAAGGTGCTGACATCGCTTGAGACACTCAAGAGCAGCGGCGTCATGCTGCCGCCGTACATGATAGAACAGGTCGACAAAGAGACCTACAAGTACTACAAACCCCTCGCCATCAACAAAGGCGTCTGCCTCAAATGCCACGGCGATATGAGCGACACGCCGAAGCTGGCCGAATTTATCCAAAAGAACTACCCTGAAGACAAAGCCGTAGGCTACAAGATGGGCGACCTCCGCGGCGCGATCGTCGTAACGGTCAAGAAGTAACCTCCCCTCCGGGTCGGTTCGACCTGTTCCTTATACTGTCGAAAATCATGCCGTTGCTCTTTTCGATACATTGAATTATTCTCAACGCCCTGTTAGACCAGTACGCCTCAGGCGGATACAGCCCTGATACGTCTATTCCATATGTTTAAAAACTATCACATCAATACCCGCTTTCACTCTGTATAAACAGAGTTTAAACCGCAGACGTTACGATTCCGCCAAGAAAAGAGAGGACTCACATGTTACGTTTTATCGCATCGGTACTGCTGTTTTTTCTGCCGCTCATGGGCGAAACGACACTGCCGCAGCTGCAGCAGGAGCTGCGGGTAGCCCTGGTGATCGCCAATGGGAACTATGATGGTACGCACCTGGAACATGCCGTAGCAAACGGGCGAAAGATGCGCGATTTTCTCGAACTGAACAATTTCAAGGTCATCTACGCCGAAAATGTCAACAAACGCGAGTTCGTCCGGCTCATCCGCGAATTCGATACGGCCATGAAACCCAACTGCCTCTCCCTCTTTTACTATAACGGCCATGCAGCGCAGCTTGAAGGCGAAAACATGCTCATCCCCATCGCGAGCACCATCTCCACCGACAAGCATCTTGGTTACCAGGCCATCCCCGTAGACACCGTCAGTACCATCATGCGAAAAGCCTTCAACCGCCTCAACATCGTCATCCTCGATGCGCTCACCCCAGAAGCCTTCACGACCGGCTATCAACCAAAAAAGCAGGGCCTTGCTCCGCTCAAAGCGCAGCAGCACACCCATTTCATCCTATCGCAGCAACCCGAGGCTGCTACCCGGATCAGCGATTTCAGCGAACGCTTTATCGATACATATCATTCATATCCCATCGACATCCGTACCGGCATCGACTACATGCGCGAACATACCCGGGGTGATGCACAGCCCTGGGCGATCTATGACGCAAAAGAGCGTTTCTTTTTTGAACTTCCCGCGCGCCTCGACGTTACCGACGCGATGATCTGGAAAAAAGTCCGCGAAGCCCATACACTTGAGACCTATGAAGCATTTTTGCGCGAGTACCCCCGCAGCCACTACCTCAAAGATGCACGCGCGGCCATAGAAAGCGTCAAAAAAGAGCTGGCCGAAGCCCAAGCGCATAAACATCGAAAAGAAGAGGAAGCCAAGCATAAAGCGCACGCTGAAATAATAGTCCGGCCACCTCCGGATATCACTAAAGAACCAGCCGTAAAACCTCTTGATGCCCACCAACCCCGAAACAATTTTTCCATTTTCAACCCGCAACGCCGCCACAGCTTCCGTCAGCGTTAACTCAAAAATTTAATCTTTCCCCAGCCGATCCGTCGCTATAATCACCCTAAGTAAATTACCGGAGTTCCCATGTTACGACACCTTTTTAGCTTACTGGCACTGTTTGGCCTTCTTACCCAGCTGCCGGCATCCGACACCAAGGAAAAAACGATGAGTATCTATGATTTTGACGTGAAACGCATTAGCGGAGAGGCGGTTTCGATGGCCGAGTACAAAGGCAAAGTACTCCTCATCGTCAACGTAGCGAGCAAGTGCGGGTTCACCCCGCAGTACGACGGGCTTGAAGAGCTTTACCAGACCTATAAAGACCAGGGGCTTGCGATCCTCGGCTTTCCCTGCAACCAGTTCGGCTCCCAGGAACCGGGCACGCATGAGGAGATCGTGACTTTCTGCCGCGTAAACTACGGGGTGAGTTTCGATATGTTTGAGAAGATCGACGTCAACGGCGAGAACACCCATCCGCTTTACGCCTACCTGAAATCCGAAGCGTCGGGTTTTCTCGGCAGCGAGTCGATCAAATGGAACTTTACGAAGTTTCTAATCGATCGGGAGGGCAACGTTGTAGAGCGCTACGGCTCGGCGACAAAGCCCGCCGCCATTGCCAAAGAGATCGAAGCCCTGTTAAAGAAGTAGTCTACGCCCTCGCGGCAAGGTAGTCACCGATGATCTGCCGGTGATCGAAGACCAGTTTCTCCATCGGCAGATCATCCAGTGCATAGACATACGCTTTTTTCGCATCGTCTGCAGCGACAGGCATCGCTTCGGCGCGGCAGACATAGACGGCTGAAACGGTATGAAAACGTTCATCCCTTGCAGGATCGGAGTAGACGCCGAGCAGCCGCGAGATGGAGACATCCAGACTCACCTCCTCTTTCATCTCCCGCAGCAGCGCATCCTCCACTTTCTCGCCGATGTCGACAAAACCGCCCGGCAGCGCCATGCCATGCGGCGGGTTCTTGCGTTCGATTAAAACAATCCCTTTAAACTCACCGCCGATTACGACCTCGATAATCCCGTCTGTTGCGACAAAAGGCGTCTCTATCATGCTTTCCGTTCATCCTCTATTATGGGTTTAAAACCCTATACTACCCTTATGTATCACTTATTTATCACATATGCACAAAAGAGCATATACTTTATACAGCATTGTGCTGTGTCGTGATAACATTTTGATTAGAAACCAAAGTATAACTAAAAAAAATATACCTTATTCCCTGTTTAATGGATTCGCATTTACATGTATATAAAAACTCATGCTCTGTTGTTCACACCTGAAACACGCAGCTGTCACGGATTTCAATCATGAACAAACCGAGTATCAAATCGATTACGCTAAAGAATCTCATCCGCTTCTTTTTACTGCTGCTTCTGGTACTTTCCGTCGCCATCGCATTCAACTTCCGAAGTTTTTACATGCTCATTGTCGAAGAGAAGGCTCAGGACATCGCCGATATCATCAAAGCGGGGCTTACCTCGCATATGAAAGCCGGCATTATGGACAAGCGCGAATACTTTCTCAAAGAGATCGCCCAAAACAATGAGATCGAGACCCTTGCCATCATCCGCTCAAAGGATGTCAATGAACAGTTCGGTCCCGGCAATGCCTATGAGAAACCGATGGACGATTTTTCAAAGCGCGTCTTTGAGACCAAAAAGCCAGCCATTGAGTGGAACGATACCGCGGACTCTGTAAAGATCCGTGCCGTCATCCCTTACCAGGCCACGTCCGAGGGGAGTCTCAACTGTTTGCTCTGCCATGTCGTTCCCGAAGGTACCGTTCTCGGCGCGCTCGATATGGAGATTAACGCCACGCCGTACCGCAGCATGACCGTCGGTTACATTCTCATCGTTCTCATCATCGTATTGCTTTTCTCGGTCTTCATCGTCTTCAACATGTTCACCGTCATCGACAATCATATCAAGAAACCGCTCCATATATTAATACAGCAGGCCCGCGATACCTTTTTCAACCAGACAAGTATCGATCCCCATGAATACAAGAGCAAAGAGTTTTTCGGCGTAGCGGAGAACATCAACAGCTTCAACAGATCCATCATCGAGCACCAGGCCCTTCTCGAAGAGAAAAATGCCGAGCTTATCGCACTGAACGAAGAGATAGAGGCTACGCTCAAAGAGACGATCTTCACCATGGGGCAGATCGAAGCATTGCGCTCGGATGAAACGCGACAGCATACCAAGCGTGTCGTCACCCTGAGTAACCTGCTGGCAACAAAACTCAATCTCTCCGAACACGATATCAAGCTCATCACACTTGCCGCCCCGCTTCACGATATAGGCAAACTCGGCATACCTGACAGGGTGCTGCACAAGACAGGCCTGCTGGACAAAGAGGAGTTCTTGCTTATGCAGAGCCACGCACAGCTGGGCTACGATATGATCAAACACTCCCAGCGCGATATACTCAAAGCCGGTGCCGTTATCGCCAAAGAGCACCATGAACGCTGGGACGGCCGCGGTTACCCTAACGGTCTCGAAGGCGAACAGATACACATCTATGCCCGTGTCGTTGCGCTTGCCGATGTTTTCGATGCCCTCTCCAACAACCGCAGTTACAAAAAAGCGTGGCCGAAAGAGGAGATACTCGCCTTTTTCAAAGAGCAGAGCGGCGGTGCTTTCGACCCGGCTATCGTTAGCGTGTTTTTAGAGCATTTTGATGAGTTTATCGCGATACAGGAGAAGTACCGCAATCATAACGGTGACGCATAAGCAACCCTAACTATGCGTCATTACCGCGTCAAGCTGTTTTTTCGCTTTGTTCAGTACCGTATCGAATGAATCGTCTTTAGCGTAGTTGTACTGGGTAAACTCAAAGCCTATCTGCACAATATCGTGATGCAGCACTTTGAACTTTTTCGCCCTGAAAAATGCCTGTATCGCTTTGAGCTTCTTCACCAGCGCCGATGCATTTGCCTCTGGCGTCAGCAGAATGAAATTATTGCCCGTATAGCGGATAAACTCGACGTTTGCATCATTGATATTCTTTGTCATCGTCTTGGCGAAGAGTGCGATGATGGAGTCGCCGGTCTTATGGCCGTACTGCGCGTTCAGGGTCTCAAAATCACTCACACTCAGCACAAACATCGCCCCGCTGCTTTTAAAGAGATAATTAGCCTGGAGTTTATTGGCAAAGAGGTACTTCCGGTTTAACAGGCCGGTCTGTTCGTCTCTGAACATCTCCTCCTCAAGTTCGCCGATGCGCTTCTGATACTTCTTAAGCTCATTGTAGGCATGTTTGAGCGAAACCGTATCTTTCCTGTCAATGGCCATAATCACGTTCTCTGTCGTATCTTTGACAGCGGTAATGGCCTTGGCACTCTCCATGACCGTTGCATCAAAGTCGCTGTAGTGCTTGAACTGCTTGAAGATCATTCCCTTTAAGTCGTTTTTGGGAAGCATATCGATCTCTGCGGAAGCAACATCCACATAGGTTTCAAAGAGATCGACGATCGTCACCGTCTCACTATTGCCAAGGCGTTTATTCAGAGCTTCAAGAAAAGCAGGTTTTGAGACTGTAAGGTAATCCATCATTCACTTTCAGATTGTAATAATTTATAAAAATCATAAGCAAAAAAAGATATACCCAAGCTAAAAAAAGAGCGATATTATTTAAACTTGGATTCTTTTGCAATAGTCTATAATATCCCTTAACAACGGCCGTATATATGCCTACGAAGATAAAGGAGTTTGATGCAAATTCGTGAAATATCATTGACGGAACTGGAGACGGCATACGAAACGGTCAAAGAGCTTCGCGACATCAGTTACGATGAATTCGAGGACCTGGTATACGCCATGCGGCATCAGGAGTACAAGATGTTCGGGAGTTTTGAGCGCGACGAGCTCATCACCTATGCCGGCGTGAGCGTTCAGGTCAATCTCTACTGGGGAAGGCATCTTTTTATCTACGATCTCGTCACGCGCGAAAAATACCGCTCACAGGGGCATGGGAAAGAGATGATGCGCTATCTTCACGATTATGCGAAGATGTTTGACTGCGGAAAGATCGCACTGACTTCGGGACTGCAGCGCGAAGCCGCACACCGTTTTTATGAAGAGGAGGGTTTTGAGAAGAAGAGCTACGCTTTTCTGAAAACCCTTTAGTATTACTTCGCGTACTCTATCGCACGGCTTTCGCGGATCACATTGACCTTGATCTCGCCCGGGTACTGCACCTTTTTCTCTATATCTTCAGCGATCTCTCGTGCAAGAAGCACCGCTTCGTCATCTGTTACGAGCGTCGCATTGACCATGACACGCACTTCGCGGCCGGCATTGATGGCGTAGGCCTGTTTGACCCCCGCTTTTTCCGAAGCGATCTCTTCGATCTCGCTGATGCGTTTCAAGAAGCTTTCAAGCACTTCGCGGCGCGCACCCGGACGCGCGGCTGAGAGTGCGTCGGCGGCACAGACCGCCGCACATTCGACACTCAGCATCTCTTCGTGGCCGTGGTGGGCATAGATGGCGTTGATGACCACCTCCCCCTCGCCGTAACGGCGGCACACTTCCGCACCCAGATCGACGTGGTTGCCGTCTTGCTCATGCGTCAGCGCCTTGCCGATATCGTGCAGCAGTCCGGCACGTTTGGCGACAAGCGGGTCACCGCCCATCTCCGCAGCCATAATGCCTGAGAGATGCGCCACTTCCAGCGTATGCGCCAACGCGTTCTGACCGTAACTTGCACGGTATCGCAGTCGTCCGAGCAGCTTGAGCAGTTCGGGATGCATTCCCGCAAGCCCCATTTCCATCACCAGTTCTTCGCCTTCGCGCAGAACGGATTCATCGAACTCTTCGGTCACTTTGGCATAGATCTCTTCAATACGCGCCGGCTGAATACGCCCGTCTTCGATCAAAAGCTCCAGTGTTTTCGTCGCGATGGCGCGACGGTAAAGGTTGAAACTGCTGATGATGATCGCATTAGGCGTCTCGTCGATGATGATATCAACACCCAGCAGCATCTCCAGCGTCTTGATATTACGCCCCTCTTTGCCGATAATGCGCCCTTTGAGCTCATCATCTGCAAGATGGACCGTGTTCATCAGGCGCTCCGAAGCGAACTCACCGGCATAGCGCGATGTCGCCTGTGCCAGAATATAGTTGGCACGCCGCTTGCCTTCGCTCTTTGCCTCGTTCTCATAACGCCGTACGATATGCGCGATATCTTTGCGGGAGCGTTCTTCAACCTGCTCAAGCAGCATTGTCTTGGCTTCGTGTGCCGTCAATCCGGCACACCCCTCTAAAATCGTTGCCGTCTGGTCCAGACGGGCTTCATAGTCGTTTTTCAGTTTCTCAAGAGCTGTTTCGTTGCGCTGCAGTGTCAAAAGGCGGCTCTCCGCCACTGACAACTGCTGACGTACTTTTTCACGCTCTGAAGATAAAAAATATTCAAACTCGCGCTCTTTACGTTGAAGCTTCTCTTCGCGATCGGCCAGATCTCTTTTGGCCCGGTCGCTCGCCTCTTCGCACTGCTTCTTCGCCTCAAGCTCAATCTCCTGGGACTTGAGGTTGGAGCGGTGCAGCATCATCTCCGCTTCGTTCTCTATCGCCTTCGCTTTCGCCTTGGCCTGCTCGACGTAGATGTCGAAATGCGCGTTACTTATTTTTTTTGAAATGAAAAAACCGACTACTCCGCTTAGCGTGGCAATGCCCCCGCCTAAGAGTATTTCGTTTAACATTGGTCTGTATCCCCGTATTGCTGTAACAACGGCTCGGAGTCACCAGTATGTCTGCCGCGACATCATAATGATCACATATTCTTTGATTGGTAAAACAGTGCACACTCTGCACAAAAAGTATGATGGGTTTTCGGTCAAGTGCCGCAAAAAAACGGTCATACATCCCTTTTCCGAAACCAATACGGCGTCCCTCTGCGTCAACTCCGACAGCAGGTACTACAACAATATCTATTTTTTTTATTTTTCGATCTGTATTTCCCGCTTCAAATATTCCAAACTGTTTACGTTTCAGCGGTAATCTAAATGGTACCATCTTGAAACTGACACCTTCCATAAACGGAAGGTATACGTCACACTCCCGCCGCATCGCTTTAAGCAGGCCTCTGACATCCGCTTCAAAAGGCAGCGGCCAGTAAAAAAGAACCGATCGCGCCCCGCTTTTTTTAATAATATTTGCGAGCTGCCTGTTGATCTGCGCATCTTTATAGCGCTTGTTATGGCGTGCAGAGTCTTTCAGTCTGCGCAGGCAGTCGTCACGGAGAGTCGCTTTATCCATCGGTAAACTTTTAACTTGGTATAATTGCGGTCATTTTATCTCAAAAAGGTTTTAAATGTTGAGAAAAAGCCTCATAAGTGCCGCATTAGGTCTCACTTTGCTCATCAGCGGCTGTAGCGATACGCCAAATGAACAGAGCACTTCACCTGCCGCAGCGTCGGAATTTTTGCTGAGTGACACGTACGGCAAGCCTATTACCGTTGTTAAAAAAGGTGCCGCATTTGACGTCAAAGGGCATGAGGGCAAGGTCATCCTCTTTGACATCTTCGCTACGTGGTGTCCGCCGTGCCGTGCCACCGCACCGCACCTTACCAGTCTGCAAAAAAAGTATGCCGATGAACTTCTGGTACTGGGTGTCACGATCGAAGACGACAAGACCAATGCCGACCTCGAAGCGTTTAAAACGGAGAATCAGGCTGAGTACACCATCGTGAACTCCGAAGAGAACAGACCGCTTTACAGCGCTATCGCCTCGGCTATCCACGTCGGACAGCGTTTTCCTATTCCGTTGATGGTCCTCTACAAAGACGGAAAATACCTTACACACTATGTCGGTGCGACACCTGAAGAGATGATCGAAAGCGACATCAAACAGGCACTGGGCAAGTAACGTATGATCGGTTTTTTAAAGAAGGGTCTGCAAAAGACCGTCGAGGCGATGAAGACCGTCGCCCCGAAGCGCAAGATCAAGATCCCCAAAGACGAGCTTGAAGATATTCTGCTCGAAGCGGACATAGAGTACGATCTCATCGAGATCATCATGCGCGAGCTCTACGACGACATGGTCACACGCGAGCAGCTTCGCAGCAAACTGCTTGTCACCCTCTCCTACACCAAAGCGCCCGAAGTCGAAGGGGAAAAACCCCTGGTCGATCTCATCATCGGCGTCAACGGTGCGGGCAAGACGACCACCATCGCCAAACTGGCGAAGAAGTACCTTGACCGCGGCGAGCGTGTCATGCTCGGCGCTTCAGACACTTTCCGCGCGGCGGCCATCGAGCAGCTGACCCGCTGGGCGGACAGACTGGAGATCCCCATCGTCTCTTCCCGTCAGGGCCACGACCCATCTGCCGTCGCTTATGACGCCATAGAGTCGGCCAAGGCCAAGGGGCTTGAGCATGTCATCATCGACACGGCCGGCCGTCTGCACACCCAGACCAACCTCGCCGAAGAGCTCAAAAAGATCGTGCGTATCTGCGACAAGGCCCACGCGGGCGCACCGCACCGCAAGATTCTCATTCTCGACGGTACGCAGGGCAACTCGGCCATCGCACAGGCGAAAGCCTTTAACGAGATGATAGATGTCGACGGTATCATCATCACCAAGCTTGACGGCACGGCAAAAGGCGGTTCGGTCTTCTCCATCGCCTACGCGCTCCAGCTTCCTATCTTGTACGTTGGCGTAGGCGAACAGCCCGAGCACCTCATCGAATTCGACAAGTACGCATTCGTCGACGGCCTGCTCGATGCGATCTTCGTTGAAGAGACGGAAGAAAGTGCATAAAGGGCTGTACAGAGGTGAATAACGATGAATGATGCGCTGAAAGTGCTGCTGCTCTTACTCTGCCTGAACCTGCCACTTCTTGCCGGTACAGCCGAGCTGGAGCAGCCACAGCCTGCCGTTTCCCAGCCGCAGGGTACGGCATTGCCGCACCGCAGTGACGAAGATCGCAGAATGTACCACTTCATCCTCAAGAAGATCGATAAGACCGACGAAGATGCCGACGCGTTCATCCGGCGCTACATCAGTTCGGACTTCGGCCTCTACGCCTACAGACCCAACTACTTTCTTCCTTTCGCCTACGCATCGGCGCCCTACCCGATCTGGAGCGAGACAGGTGCTACCGCAGGACAGGAGTATGAGAAAAAGTATGAGACCGAGTTCCAGATCAGTCTGAAAAAGCTCCTCTCGTTCGACCTCTTCGGCCTGAATGAAGCGATTGTCGCCGCGTATACCCAAAAGGTGTGGTGGCAGCTCTATTCGGGGTCCGCACCTTTTCGCGAGACCAATTACGAACCGGAGATATTCGTCACTTTTCCCACTTCCGAATATGTTGACCGGCACAGCGGCCTCAAAGGGGTGCGATTTGGCTTCGCCCACGAGTCCAACGGGCGCGGCGGCCTGCAGTCGCGTTCATGGAACCGCCTCTACATCGGAACACTCTGGCAGTTTGGCAACCTCTTCGCCAGCATACGCGGATGGTACCGCCTGCCCGAAAGTGCCAAAACCTCCCCCACCGACACCGAAGGCGACGACAACCCCGACCTCACCCACTATCTGGGCTACGGCGATGTTACCCTCTCCTACCTTGCCGGCAAGCACCAGGTCAGCCTGCTGCTCCGCGACAATCTCCATTTCAGAGGGGGGAACAGGGGTGCTGCAATGCTTGACTGGTCCTATCCGCTCCCCTATGCCGAGCACACCTTCTGGTATGTCAAGCTCTTCAGCGGCTACGGCGAAAGCCTCATCGACTACAACCGCTATGTCAGCAAAGCGGCGTTCGGACTCTCCTTCTCCAGAGGGATCTTTTAGTCACTGCTTTCCCTTAAAGGATCCGGAAAAATACGACTTTTCCGGCACGCTTTGCTGCTAGAGTTCACCCAGCAGTTTTTGCGCCTTTTTCAACCCTGCTTCCGGATGAGGGCTGTAACGCAACGACTCAAGTTCATCCGCGAGTGCAAGCAGCGTCTCTTTTTTCGTATGGGTCTGTGCCATCCGTCTTAGCGCCACAGGCCCGCTCTCGTGGGGGACCTTGTGCCACCCCTGCCGTGCCAGTTCCCGCCAGCGGCGCTGCATGAAGCACAGAGACGCGTCACGGCAGCGGTTACGTCTGAAGTAGCGTACCGCGCCGGCTGCAAAGAGGGTAAACACCGCAAATCCGCCCAGCCAGTAAAAGAGCAGGAGCATGTTTTCGCGGATGGCATTCAGCGCAGATATCTGTTTAATACGCGAATAGTAGAGGACCCACTGCTCGATCTGATAGCGGGTATACATCCAGTAGAGTGTCGCGCGTTCGCCAAAGCTCTGCTCCTTCGCAACTGCACCCTCACCGCCGACAGCAGTGCCCAGCAGCGCCGCGCTTTGCGCGTCCATGGACGAGAGCTGCGTAGTAGG
>JBFEWT010000203.1:0-2569 GCA_041546225.1 Sulfurimonadaceae bacterium | reverse complement strand
TAACATGGATGAAAAAGCATAAAAATAGAAACGCAGAAAGCTCACATATCCCTTTTTTTGGAGCTGCGGCGTCTGTGTGAGTACCTGTTTCAGCGCGGGGAGCGTTTGAATAAACGGCTTCCGAACCTTACCGCTGTTTTTTCTGCGGCCAGTACGGCCGCACCTATTACCACACCGGCAGCAAGCTCGCCCAAAACGGTCGGCATGAAATGCAGTGCCTCGTGAAGCGGATGAAGGTTATGGACAAATATCCCGCCTGCGACGAGCAGCATCGCCAATGTACCGATGACCGTTAAAAGACGGATGACTTTGGGAAGCCCCAGCACCAGAAGCTCGCCAACTTTTGTCAATACTCTATTCTTATCATCGGCGATCTCTATGAGCCTGAAACCCATATCGTCCATCCTGACCAGCAATGCGACCAGACCGTAGACGCCTGCCGTTGCAAGCATGGCGACGAACGATACGACAATGATCTGAATGGGAAGCGTCTGATCTACTACGCTTCCCAGCGCAATGATGATGATCTCTATGGAGAGGATGAAGTCCGTCAATATGGCGGATTTTATCTTTTTGGCTTCGAGCGCGAGTATCTCCTCTTCTGAAAGGGATATGGACTCTCTCCTGGCATCGGTATGCGGGACAAAATACTCATAGACCTTTTCCGCACCCTCGAATGCAAGGTAAAGCCCTCCAAGCATAAGGATAGGTACGATACTCCATGGCGCGAAGGCACTCAGCAAAAAGGCAACGGGCAGAATAATCAGTTTGTTCTTGAACGAACCTTTGGAGATCGCCCATAAGACGGGCAGCTCCCTCGAAGCCGCAAACCCTGAGGCCTTTTGTGCATTGACGGCGAGATCATCACCGAGTATACCTGCCGTTTTTTTCGTGGCGATCTTGCTCATCGCAGCCGCATCGTCCAAAAGTGCTGCGATATCGTCAAATACTGCAAAAAAACCTGCTGCCATGCTCTTCCTTCTTATCTGTAGCTATGAAAAAGTATTTTAGCGAAAGGAGACTGACCCGCAAGGTTGATTATCTGTAAAGAGCGGTAAAACTTGAAGATTAGACACCGCTTCGCACTGCTCTGCTGAAGCTGATTAAATATTAATCATCAAATCTCAATTTTCTGCATACGAATCCGCCATAATACCCCTATCCATCTGTTACGGAGAGAATACATGATCTACCTTGTCGTTTCTATCGTCTTGATACTGGCATCCATTATTTTGTATATCCGTGCCAAGCTCACTGACCTGAGCATGACCCCCTCTACCTATATCATCGCCGGCGTATTTGCCGTATCAGGGACTGTGATGACCTATGTGTCGCTGCAGGAGATCGATGAGGAGCAGTATACTTTCGTAAAAAAGATGGAGACAAAACACCCCACACTATCGGCACAGCTGCACAAAAGCGGACCGGTCATCTATCGGTATGAATATCTCGATATTCTCCAGGAGTACCGGCAGTTGTCCAGGAACGACTGACCCTCTTGCAGAGTGCCGTGCAATAGATATACCCCTCTATTCAAAGCTTCTTTTACAGGTTAGAGAACATCAAAAGAAGTTTTGCTTCATGTTCTCGACTTCTGCACACTCAGCTATAGCGTTTATACCGCAGTATCTGACCTTTAAACGCTTTTTCCAGATACTCCGTAGACTCGGGCCTGTTTTGGGCATGCGAAAACGCAAGTTCCACCATTTTTTTACTGAAACGCGCATGGTTGCCGCGTCCGGGATCGACGATGATCACTTCGCAGTGCTTATTGGCATGCTGGTCGATAAAAGACGAGAGCAGTTCCGCGTGATCGGGCTGATAGAGAAGGTCACTGCCGATGATGAGATCGAAGTTACCCAGAAGCGGTTCGTCATCTTCCCATCCGGTACGGACAAAAGGGATGGCATCGCCCTCGTTGAGTGAAACGTTTGCCGCAAGAAAGTTCCCTGCTTCGGGATGATAGTCCGTAGCGGTAATGTCGGCATCCCTGTGGTTGAGGAGCAGGCTCGTAAGCCCGATACCGCACCCTACTTCGAGAATACGCTTGCCTTTGATGTCAAAGTCGCTCATAAGGTGCGCCAGCACTTTGCTCGAGTCCCATACGAGACCAAACAGAGGCCAGATAGAGGAGTTGATACCCAGTTTTTCGGCAACGCCGTGCTCATCGGAGAATTGCTGGTTATCGCGCAGGGTACGGATATGGATATCTACATCATCAAACTCGATGGTCTGGTAGCGGAAGCGTAACGTTGACATAAGAAGCCTTGAGCTGTTTGGGTGAAACCTGTTAGCAATCGGCCGGAAGAGAGGCAAAAAATAACGGCAAGAATAGTTTAGCGTGGTCTAAACTGCTGAAACAGCCAAGCCCAAAATGTGCAGTTGCACATGTTCAATAGATACATCATAGCTAAATAGTACCCGACTTGGCAATGACGCCATTAAAACCTTAGACTGCTAATAGAAAAAGAGAAGAAAAAAGCGTCGCGCCATCGCCTGACTCACTGCATGATGAGAATGAGGACCGAGAAAAAGTGAAACACGCTGCCGCCGAGCACAAAAAGGTGCC
>JBFEWT010000038.1:0-16247 GCA_041546225.1 Sulfurimonadaceae bacterium | reverse complement strand
GGACAAAAAACAATATTACTAAAATTTTAAATGATGAAATGCCTTATGGTATGACTGGCACAAATGGTGCTGTTGCCCTTATCAAGTATTTAGAAATTTATCATCCTCAAAAAGTACAGCATACTGCCAAGCTAATGCTGGACTATATTGAATCAATTCAAACACCAGAAAAGCCTTTAAAGAAAGTGCATGGTTTTTATCAAAGTGTGCTGGATTCATAACAAACTAGAGGATTATGCATTTTTTAGCTTGTTCTCATCAGAAAACTACACCGCTTCTATGCAGCTCGCCCGTCGCTGAGTATCAGTTAAATTCGATCTCGGACGCTCCCGCTTTTTCGAGTGCCCCTTCGGCGCGTTTGATGAGGTCGCTTATGAGTTCACCGTTTTTCTGTACGCTGCTGCCCAGACGCATATGGATGTTGTTGAGGCTTTCAAACGGCTCCTGGCGCATGACGGTAAGGAGTTTGCGGCTGAACTTCATGGCGTTATCTTCCGAGTCGACAAGGTAGGCGAGCAGGAAGACTTTTCTCCCCCAGCGTACCAGCATGTCGCTCTGGCGGATACTGCATTTGATGCTCGACGTGAAGTCGCGCAGGTATCTCTCCGCATCGGCGTCGGAGGACATGAGCTCTATCATCGTGATGCCGATCTGTTTCTGGTTGAACTCCGCGGCATCGTTGAAACTTTTAGCCGTATGGAGGAAGTAGTCTTTGTCGTACGCGCCGCTCTCTTTGTCGATGCTTACATCGTTCTCGATCATGATGCGTTTGATGAGGTCCTGGGAGATGTCGGTAAAGGTGACGATGGTGTAATCGGGCACAGGCATGTCGATGGAGACGGAGAACGCATGGGGTTCTGCATTGAAGTTGATCATGCTGACGATGCGGTCCTGCTCAGGCAGCGA
The DNA here is from genome assembly GCA_041546225.1 of Sulfurimonadaceae bacterium. Taxonomy (GTDB): domain Bacteria; phylum Campylobacterota; class Campylobacteria; order Campylobacterales; family Sulfurimonadaceae; genus JBFEWT01. Next base: position 15,341 of record JBFEWT010000038.1, on the reverse strand, counting down.
CATAAGCGCTTCGGCCCACTTCTGCGGGTCCTGCGCTTTACCGGCATGAAAATAGGCGTTGTGGGGTACAAAACGGTTCTCGAGCGATCCGAACTCACGCAGGAACTCCTTGGCGGTCGTAAAGTCGAAAAAGTGCTGGAAGGTCTTGTTAAAGAGCAGGGGGGTGTTTTTGTATAGAAGTACTATCTGGTTCTTCTGTCCGTTGATAAGCGACTGAAAAAGCAATCCGCACTCTTTGGTCTCGCTGTTGAAAAGAGCTTCATAATTTTGTTCACTCATTTTAACCCCTGTAAAAAACTTAGCGTAATGATAACACACAATGAGAAGCGGTAAATAGTATTGGCGTTCGTGAATGTCGTATGCTATCTGCTATACTTGCAAAAAAAGATTAGACAATAGATGATAAAAGAGATAACCGCGCAGCAGCTCATCGACGACTATGACCAGTATGACCTTGTACTCGATGTGCGAAGTCCCCGCGAGTTCGCCGAGTCGCATATACCGGGTGCGCGCAACTTCTACGCCCTTAACGACGATGAGCATAAGGAAGTCGGGACCATCTATGTACAGGTCTCGCCCTTCGAAGCCCGCGTGAAAGGGGCGGCGTACGTCTGCAAGAACGCCATCGAGCATATCGAAAAGCTCTACCCGGAGTTTACGCCCAACCACCGCATCGCCATGTACTGTGCGCGCGGCGGGATGCGCTCGGGCTCGCTCTCGACCATCTTCTCAAACATCGGCTACCGTATCGACCGCGTGACAGGCGGTTATAAGTCCTACCGCAAGCATGTCGTCGACTATATGGAGCGCTTTGAGCCGCGCCGGTTCATCGTCCTCGGCGGCAACACGGGCTGCGGCAAGAGCGACCTGCTGGCCAGACTTGACAATACCGTGGACCTTGAGGGGATGGCGAACCATTACGGCTCCTCCTTCGGCGCGGTCAACGGTCCCCAGCCGACGATGAAGATGTTTCAGAACTCGCTTATGCACGCACTCAAGTCCACCGACCCGTCGCGTCCCGTCTTCATCGAGTCCGAAAGCAAGAAGATAGGGAAGATCACGGTGCCCAATGCCTTTTATGCGATGATGCAAGAGGGGCTGCGCGTGGAAGTGACCGCACCGCTTGAACAGCGGGTCGAGCGTATCATGCGGATGTATGAGAAGATCGACAGCGCGTTCTTCCATACCGCCATGGGAAAGATAGGCGCCTACATCAAACGCAGTGCGAAAGAGGAGGCGATAGAAGCCTTTGAACGCGGCGACCTGCATACGGTCGCGTCGATACTGCTGGTGGAGTATTACGATGTCGTCTACAAAAAACCTGCACATATCGACGTGACACTCTGCAATGACGATGAAGCCAAGACCGTGGAGATACTAAATACGCTGCAAAAGGATACAGATGCGAATTGATTGTAAAGACCTTGCCTGCCCCGAACCGGTACTGCGTACCAAAAAAGCGCTTGAAGCGCTCGGTGACGACGCCATACTGGAACTGGAACTGAACTCCGTCTCCTCGGTCGAGAACTGTAAACGTTTCGCCGCCAACCAGGGCTTTGAAGTACGCGAAGAGAAGCAGGGCGATATGACCCTGCTGAGCATCGTCAAAGGGTACCCGTGCGACATCGAGGCAGCGCAGGAGCCAAAAAGCGGTACGCTCGAGAAGAGTTTCTTTATCAAGAGCGACGGCATAGGCAACGGCGAACTCGGCAAACAGCTGATACAGGGTTTCTTGAAGACCGCGCTGGAGCTTGACGACCTGCCAAAGAACATCATCTTCGTCAACGAAGGGGTACTGTTGACGACGCAGGATGAGAACCGCGGCGTCATCGATGCGCTCAAAGCGCTTGAGGCGCGCGGTGTGCAGATCTACAGTTGCGGGCTCTGCCTCAACTACTTCGATATCGCTCCCGAAGCGCTTCAGGTGGGCCAGATAGGCAACGCCTACGACACCATGCGTATGCTCATGGAAACGGATGTGGTGAGCCTTTAAGATGCTGAAGATGAACAACGAAGCGAAACTGACCAAGTACGTACGCGCCTCGGGGTGTGCGGCGAAGCTCGCCCCCGGTTCGCTCGGCGACGCGACGTGTCACCTGCAGTCGTTTCATACCGATCTGCTCGTCGGCTTCGAGGGGAACGAAGATGCGGGGGTCTACCGGATCAATGACGAGCTGGCGATGGTGCAGACGGTCGATTTCATCACGCCCGTGGTGGACGACCCCTACATCTACGGACAGATCGCCGCGGCCAACTCCCTGAGCGATGTCTTCGCCATGGGTGCGGACGCCAAAACGGCGCTCAACGTCGTGGGGTTTGACGGCAAGCACCACGGCAAAGAGGTGCTCATCGAGATGCTGCGCGGCGGCGAGAGCAAGGCGCACGAGTGCGGCGCGGTCATCGTGGGCGGGCACACCATCGAGACCATCGAGATGGCCTACGGGCTGAGTGCCACGGGGTATGTCCACCCCGACAAAGTCCTGCGCAACAATACGCCGCGTGTCGGCGACGTGCTTGTTCTGACCAAGCCTTTGGGCATGGGGATGCTCATCACCGGTATCAAAGCCGACCTGCTCGCCGAAGCGACCGTGCTCAAGGTGGCCGAGAACCTGCGCACCCTTAACTACAAAGCGTCGCTGATCGCCAGAGAGTTCAACGCTACGGCGTGTACCGACGTGACGGGTTTCGGATTTCTGGGGCATATGCAGGAGATGAGCGCGGGCAATGTCACCATGCACGTCACTGCCGCTGAGGTGCCGTTCTTCGAAGAGGCGCTGGAGATGGCCTCCATGGGCATCATCCCTGCAGGCAGTTATGCCAACAGGGATTTCCTGCAGGGCAAGGTCGCTTTCAGGCAGAGCCCGGGTATCGACATGGAGATGGTGCTTTTTGATGCGCAGACCTCCGGCGGCCTGCTTATCAGTGCCTGCGAAGCCGATGCGATGCAGATAGTGGCGCGCTGCAAAGAGGAGGGCATTCCGGCCAAAGCCGTTGCTTACGTCACGGCGCATACGGGGCACGATATCGTCGTCTCGTAACGTTGTGGTTACCTGCACCGTTTTTTTATGATTTTATCTTGCTATTGTAATTTTTTATAGCTATAATTTGGCGATTGAAAGATGAATGTGAGTTTCATCTTTGGTTTGCTTTTTATTGATGACCATCCGTTAGCAGTACAATTCGCCAAAAGAATGCTCCACTTTATATTTTCGACCGCTTCAGCAATGAAGTGTATTTATACTCAAAAGGAATTCCAATGGCAGAAACAGTTAACGGAACAGTAAAATGGTTCAACAGTGAAAAAGGTTACGGATTTATCCAGCAAGACAATGGTGGCGCTGATGTATTCGTTCACTTCCGTCAAGTAAACAACACAGGTTACGGCCGTGTTGAGCTTCAAGAAGGTCAGAAAGTGACTTTCGAGATCGGTGAAGGTCAAAAAGGCCCACAAGCAGAAAACGTTACAGTAGTATAAGTTTTCAGACGGGCGGATCTCTCCGCCTGTCGCTTCTCATTACAATACTTTCCATTTCCCTCTTTTTTACATCGTTATCCAGATAAAAACAGCATAGATCGTACAATTCATCCCGCTATCGCACCTATCGGTTCGCTTTTCCACTATAATTGCATTCATATTATAAAAAGGAAGTGCAAATGTGCGACTTCAACAATCTCGACGATGCAGCCAAGAAGCTCTATCATGATCAGCTAAATGCGTGTGCCGATGCATTCGGCGGTAAGAACTTTTTCTTGCAGCTCGTCGAAGCTATCCGCAAAACCAAGCCGCATCCGCTTATGGCCAAAAACAGCGAGTTCGTCTTTTCGCGCGGCAGCATTACATGGAACAAGGTGATCTTTAAAGACAAAATATCACTCCTGATGAAAGCGCGTGTCAAAGAGGGCGAGCAGGGGAACCTGCTTCCGCCTAAAGAGGACAAAGCATTTAAAAACGTCATGAACCTTGTGCGTACGCTTAACCCCATAGTCTTCAAGATAGAACCGAAGAACCTCAAAGACGGCGACGGTTTCAGCGTACACGCTTTTGATATTATCGATGAGAAGACTACACGTATAAACCCGCTCTTCGACGCACTCTTCTTCTGCTCCGCGGAGACGGTAAAGAAAGTCCTTAACTACGAAGCGAAAGCATAAAGGTATAGATTGAAAAAATTATTTCCCCTCAAACTGGAGAACAAACACCCCGACCGTGTCCTCGATGGCATCAAGTACGAAATACGAAAGTATATGAAGCGCGAGCGCAAGAAGAAGCTTCCCGAAGGTATGACCTACTGGGACTTTGATTGCCGTGCGGGCAAGAGTAGCGACGAAGCCGAAGCGATGAGCGCGACCGAGGTCATCACCGCACTGGACAAAGCCGCAGAAGCGGGCTGGGAAGCGTGTTACATAGAGATCGTCGCCAAGGCGGTACGCAAAGAGAGAGCCGCGGGCAACGACGAAGAAGTCTCTGAGACAGCGCAAGACGCAGAGAGCTCTGCAGAGTAGTTTATTGCGTACGGTGACTGCTACTCGAGCTTGAGCCCGTAGCTGTCACTGTCTATGGAGATACAGTAGACCTCATAGACCAGTACATGAATGTTGTTCTTGACAACGACCTCCATCCCCAGGTTCTCGGCATACGCCTTGAGCCTCTCCTTGACATCATCATTCTTATCCAGTGTCGTGATCTTTACGATCAGGTCGCCTTTATAGCCTGAATAGGTGTTGATGTTCAAGATGTCCAGATTGATCGCATATCGGATGATATCTCTTCGCTCCTGCAGCATACCGTCCCCCTCTGATTGGTAATATGATGTATTGTAACTGAAAATAACCATAACACACGCTTTTGGATTATTTTAGCGTTCTGTGTGATGAATTGTTTATAAGCTTTTTAAACGTGAAGCGCGCAGGGGAGCGAACCTGATATAATACGCAAAAAATATTAGAACGGGTCTCATGATACAACTTAGCAATCTTTCCAAAAGCTTCGGCAAACAGGAGCTTTTCTCCAACCTGAACTTTAAACTCAACCCCGGGAACAGGGTAGGTCTTGTCGGCCGTAACGGAAGCGGGAAATCCACGCTTTTCAAACTCATCCTCGGCGAAGAGAGCCCTGACGAGGGGGATGTCATCATCCCGAAAGGGTACAAGATCGGTGCGCTCAAGCAGTACCTGCACTTTTCCGAGCCTACGCTGCGCGAAGAAGCGGCGCTGGCACTCGAAGAGGAGATGAAGTATGACCTCTACCGTGTCGAGAAGATCCTTTTCGGACTGGGCTTTACGCAAGAGGACCTGGAGAAGAACCCGCTCGATTTTTCCGGCGGCTACCAGATCCGTATCAACCTCGCCAAACTGCTGGTGACCGAACCGAACCTCCTGCTGCTCGATGAGCCTACCAACTACCTCGATATCCTCTCTCTGCGCTGGCTCAAGTCGTTTCTGCGCAGTTTTCAGGGCGAAGTCATACTCATCACCCACGACCGCGATTTCATGGACGGCATCACGACGCACACCATGGGTATCGTACGCCGCTCGCTGAGCCTCATCCCCGGCGATACGCACAAGTTCTACGAACAGCTCAAAGCCAACGACGAGCTCTATGAGAAGCAGAAGGTCTCCGAAGACAAAAAACGCAAAGAGCTCGAAGAGTTCATCGCCCGCAACAAGGCGCGTGCTTCTACGGCTGCTCTGGCGCAGTCGAAGGTGAAGCAGCTGGAGAAGATGGGCGAGATGAAGGAGCTTGGTTTTGACGCGACGCTGAAGTTCGATTTCAATTTCAAAGAGAGCCCTGCAAAAGTGCTGCTCGATGTCAAAGAGCTCGCTTTCGGCTACACGCCCGAGAAGCTGCTTTTTCAGAACATCTCGTTTACGCTGGAGCAGGGCGAATGCCTTGCCATCATCGGTAAGAACGGTACGGGTAAGTCGACGCTGCTCAACAACATCGCCGGCGAGCTGACGCCGCTGCACGGAACGGTCGATTTCCACAGCAGTACCAGTTTCGGCCATTTCGGACAGACCAACATCTCGCGTCTCACTCCCGAGAACACGATCATGGACGAGATCTATGCCGCCAACCCGCAGCTCTCGGCGGCCAAGGTCAGAAGCATCTGCGGCGGTATGATGTTCAGCGGGGAGCTTGCGGAGAAAAAGGTCTCGCTGCTCTCCGGTGGCGAGAAGAGCCGCGTCATGCTGGGGCAGATACTCGCACGCCCGGCAAACCTGCTCTTCCTCGATGAGCCGACGCACCACCTCGACATGGATTCCATCGAAGCCCTGATGGTCGCTATCAAGAACTTCAAAGGCTCGGTGATCATCGTCACCCACTCCGAAGAGATGCTGCGCCGTGTCGCCAAGCGTCTTATCATCTTCTCCAAAGACGGAGCCGAGTATTTTGACGGAGGGTACGACGAGTTCCTTGAGAAGATTGGCTGGGACGAGGATGACGTACAGGAAACCAAAGTCAAGAAAAAGCCCAATGTCAACAAGAAAGAGAACAAGAAGCGCAGGGTCGAACTCACCCGTGAGCGCTCCAAGGTCACCGCTCCCCTGCGCAAAGAGGTGGAGAAGCTGGAGAAGTTCATCATGGAGACCGAAGCGTCTATCAAACTGCACCACAACGAGCTCGCCGCCGCTTCGAGCAGCGGTGACAACAGCAAGGTGATGGAACTGTCGCAGCTGGTCTCAAAAGAGGAGAGCGCGGTGGAAGAGAAGTTCGAGCGTCTCGAAGCCGCACAGAACGAACTCGATGCTCTGCATGCGGAGTATGAAGCGAAACTGGAGGAGCTCGACGCCTAACCTTACATACTCCCCTTGCGCCACTGCGAGTGCATCTTCGTGCTTATAAACGTCCACGCGACGATGCGGCTTACTTTCTGACCCTGTTTCATCTCGATGGTCTCCACGGCTGCGGGATTGACCTGTTTCAGCGCTTTATAGATGGCGGGAAGGTTCTCTTTCTTGGAGACAAGGGTGCTGAACCATAAGCACTGCTTCGCATACGCAGCACTCTCCTTGATCATTTTCCGTATAAACGCGATCTCTCCCCCGGGGCACCAGAGCTCGTTCGCCTGTCCCCCGAAGTTCAGCATCTTCTTCTTGTCTTTCTTGCTGCCGAGGTTGCGGACTTTGCGTTGGCTGCCTGCGCTCGCCTCTTCTGCGGATGCATGGAACGGCGGGTTGCAGAGTGTAAAGTCAAAGCGCTCCTCTTTGTGGATGATCCCTTTGAAGATATGCTCGCTGTTGTTTTGCAGACGGCACTCGATGTTATCCAGTGCCGTGTTGGCCTCAACCAGTGCGCTTGCGGAGGCCAGGGAGACCGGTTCGATCTCCGCGCCGACAAAACTCCAGCCGTACGCCCTGTGCCCTATGATGGGGTAGATGCAGTTGGCCCCCACGCCGATGTCCAGAACCCTGACGGCAGTGCCGGTGGGTATCTTGCCGCCGTTGGACCTTGCCAGAAGGTCTGCCATGTAGTGGATGTAGTCTGCGCGCCCGGGAATGGGAGGGCAGAGGTATGCTTCGGGAATGCTCCACTGCGTTACGCCGTAAAAGTGTGCCAGCAGCGCCCTGTTAAGGGCAAGCACCGCCTTGGGATCGGCGAAATCGACGGAGAGGTCGCCGTAGGGGTTCTCCCTGACAAAGGGCGCGAGATCCGGGGAACTTTGTATAAGCGCTTCAAAGTCGTAACGCTCATTATGGGGGTTGCGCGGGTGCAAACCTTTATCGCTCTTTTTGCTCATAGCTCTCATCATTGTTTTTTCGTATTATAGTATTAAAGTCAATTAAACAAGAATGGAGGCGTTTTGTTCTGCTTTATAGCAAAAATATCATCACCGGATACTGTTTTCTAGCGATTGACGACTTCACAATAATGTACATTTATGAGAGCTATTTAAATAAATTATATCAATGTGTTGCTATTATGTAAGTTTTCAGGTATAATTCAGCTATTGAAAGATGATTTAGAGTTTCATCTTTGGCTTGCTTTTTATTGATGACTTTCCGTTAGCAGTACGATCCACTCCTTAAAGAATACTCCACTTTATATTTTCGACCGCTTCAGCAATGAAGTGAACACACACAAGGAATTACAATGGCACAAGTTAATGGAACAGTTAAATGGTTCAACAGCGAAAAAGGTTTTGGTTTTATCGAGCAGGAAAATGGCGGTAAAGACGTATTTGTACACTACCGTCAGGTAAACAGCAACGGTTACGGCCGTGTTGAACTGAACGAAGGTCAGAAAGTGGCTTTCGACATCGGTGAGGGCGAAAAAGGCCCACAGGCAGAAAACGTTAACATCATCTAACTTTTCTAAAGGGCAGAACACTCTGCCCTTGCTTTAGAGTGTTCAGTTAAGACACTATCGGGTGTTTTTCAGAGCGATTTAAAGGAACTACATGGAAAGTCGTGAAGCCGTTTTAAAAGCGTTAGATGAAGGTAAAAAGCTTACCAGTAATATCACGGGATTTCAGTACAAGCTTATCAATGGCACACTGCACTCCCGTCACAGTGAAAGAAACGACTGGCAACCCAGCGAACTCTTTTTTGACAATCCTCCATCCTGGCTGAACCTGCGGGATTAATCCACACTGCTCTAAGAGATAGCTTCTATCTCTTTTGCATCCTGATATAATACTACACATGAAACCTACACTATACTTTTTAAGATCAACCGAACAGAAGATCGCAACCGATATGCTTCATTACGCCGCACGGCTTGATGAAGTGGGAAAAACGCTTGCAGACGTCCCCGAACTGGCCATCTACGAGAAGTTCTACGGGGTGAACCACAGAGACCTCGGGCTCTATGCACTTGCGGGACACAGCGTCGCCGGTGCGGCGTGGATACGCCTGCTGAGCGAAGAGGATGCACCCAACGCATATGTGGATGCGGCAACGCCCGTACTGACCATCGGTGTCAAACCGGAGTTCAGGGGGCAGGGCATCGGCTCTGCGATGCTTGAACAGCTGCTTGTAGAGGCCGGTGCGCTCTATGATCAGCTAAGCGTGAGCGTCGTAAGCGGTTCGCCGGCACTCAAACTCTTCGAGCGTTTCGGTTTCGCCGTGGCGGAAGGTGCACAAAAAGTGAGCCCGGCAGACGGTTCTGCGGTAGTCACGATGATAAAAAAACTCGAAAGAGAAGAGGTCAAACGCCCCTCTGACGGTTACGATCCAAGACGCTGGATGGATTAATCCGGCTACGCTGACGTGACCTATGATATGATGGTATATGATATGTATCTTTTGTACACGCTGAAAAGGTTCGCAAATGCTTGAAATAATCGTATTTACACTCTTTGCGGCTACGCTCTTGAACCTGCTGCTCAAGCAGTTGAAAATACCTACCATCATCGGCTATATCGCTACGGGAACCATCATCGCTTACGCGTTTGACCTGCATGAAGCCGCATTCAGCCATGAGCTAAAAGAGATAGCCGAGTTCGGTGTCGTCTTTTTGATGTTTACCATCGGTCTGGAATTCTCCATACAGCATCTCAAGAGTATGAAGCGCGACGTCTTTTTTAACGGCGGGTTGCAGGTTCTGCTCAGTGCCGTACTCTTTACCCTGATCGCCCTGTTCCTCTTCTCTATCGAGATGAAATCGGCGGTCATCATAGGTCTGGCACTTGCACTCTCTTCTACAGCGGTGGTACTGAAGCTCTTAAACGAGAGCGGGGATATCAATAAACCCTATGGCCGCAAGGTGCTGGGGATGCTCCTGTTTCAGGATCTGGCCGTCATCCCTATTTTGCTTATGATCACGATCTTCTCGGTGCATGACCAGCCCGTTTATACCCTTATAATGAAAACGGCGGTGGATGCGGCAATATTGTTGACCGGACTTTTCCTGACCGGCAAATATATACTTCAGCCGTTTCTATATCATGTCAGCAAGATCAACTCCAATGAGATCTTCATCGGCTCGATCCTGCTTATTGTCATCGGCGCTTCCTATACGGCGCATATACTGGGGTTTTCATATTCGCTGGGCGCGTTTATCGCCGGTATGCTGATCGCCGAAACGCATTACAAGTACCAGGTAGAGGCGGACCTCGTTCCTTTTCGCGACTTATTGCTTGGCGTCTTTTTCATTACGGTGGGAATGCAGTTGGACTTTTCCATCATACGTGAGTATGTCGCGCTTATATCACTGCTGCTGCCTGCACTGATCCTCATCAAGATCAGTGTTATATTCCTTCTTTTGAGAGCACAGGGCGAAAAACGCACTGCACTCAAAAGTGCATTGGCCCTTTTCCAGCTAGGCGAGTTCGCACTGGTGATCTTTGAACTCTCGTTTGCCCATGGGCTGCTGGAGCCCGTTGTCGGTCAGGTCCTTATTGTCACCGTGGTGCTCTCGATGATAATGACCCCTTTTGTCATACGGAACCTGTCGCGTTTGACCGATTTGGTCATCTCGCAAGAAGATAGTGAACGGGACTTCCCGGCAGCAGGCGATATGCATCTCAGTGATCACGTCATCGTCATAGGCTACGGCCGGTTGGGCAAAAGTATTGCCAGGGTGCTTAAACGCGAGGGGATGCCCTATATTGTCGTGGAGTCCAATATCAGCAGTGTTCAGGACGCCAGAAAGCTGGACGAGTCGATCATATACGGCAATGCCGCCCAAAAGCATATTCTCGAATCACTCAACATCAAAGAAGCGGCATCGGTCATCGTGGCCATAGGAAACAGTAAGAAGCTCTACCTGATATGCGAAACCGTCAAAGCCCTGACCAACAACTCCAAGACCATCGTCAAAGTCAACAAATATGAAGAGAAAGAGGCGCTGGCGTACCTGAACCTGTCGCATGTGGTCGTGGAAACGGAGGGGACGGCTCAGGCGATGGTGGAAGAAGCTCGGAAGATTTAGCGCGACGGCTCCGGAGCAATACCGGTTTCCACCGCTTATTCCTGTATAATATGCAGTAGAAATATTTACTAAAGGCAACGTCATCGCTACCAAACACCCAACACTTTTACAACAGTTTCGTTCGTTCTATCTTCAGAACAATCCGCAGAGCCTTGAAGAGGCGATTGAATACTTTGCTGTTTTCGGCGGGCTTGGTGCAAAGATCGATATGCAGAGGCCGATCTTTGAACTCATCGAAGAGCTTATCCTTGATAACTACACGGAGCTTCATATCGCACTCAGGGATATCACATCAGGTGACGCAACCTATCATGCGCTGCTTACCGGGGTCGCTATGGGTGACGGGCGCGTACACTCCGCACTGAAGCGCTCTGGTATAACCGAAGAGGATGCCGAACCGGTCATCGCGCATCTGTGCCAGCTTGGTATGCTTGAGCTCAAAGCGGCCAACGCCAAATCGCGAAAGTGGATGGACGAGCATCCGGTCTCGGACAAGCTCATGTTCACCATGCCGTTTATGCGTTTCTGGTTCGCGTTCGTCTCACCGCTTTTCAAAGGGGTGCGTGAAGGCAACTATGACGAGGTGCGAGAGCGTTATGAGAACCGCAGGCAGGAGATAATAGAGCTTGTCTTTAATCAGCTCTCACTGGAACTGCTGAAAAAGAGTTTCGAAGATGACCCGCTTGTCGAAGCGGAGAGCTACTGGGATGCGGACGTCGAGATAGATATGCTGGCGAAGAGCGCTTCGGGCAAGATCATCGCGGGAAGCTGCAAGTACAGCAGCGCCAAGATGAAGAAAAACGAGCTCACCAGACTCAAAGAGAGCTGCGCACTCATAGGGGTAGAACCCGATATCTGCGTGCTGATCTCCAAGCAGGGCTTTTCAACGGAGCTGCGGTCGTTAAAGGGTGAGAAGCTGCGCCTTATGAGTCTTAAACACTTTAAAAAACTTCTTGAAACGATCGAGCCAAAAGAGCTTATGAGCGGTTTTATCGCATTTTAGAGGGTGCGGCGAACGCTGCGCCGCGTAAGTGCAGGTTCCTGGATTCAGGCAGGGGTGTCTGAAGAGGTCTCCGGGAGTTCAGGAGCGGCTGCTCCCTCTTCTGTCTCTTCGACATCCTCCTCTTTCTTGGCACGCTTTTTCTGGCGTTTCTCTTCTTGTTTCTTCTGTTTTTCCAGTTCGCGGCCGCGCTTTTCGTAAGAATAATTCGTTTTTGCCATTATCGGTTACCTCTGTCTGCTGTACGGTGGGCAGGGCCTGCGCCGCCTTGACGCGGTTTATTGCGCGGGGTGTTTCTGGCACCGCCGCTGGACGAACGCGGTTTTGCACTGCTGCCGCCGCGTGATCTGTTCTGGTGTGAGGCGCTTCGCTGCTGGATCGGCTCGGCTTTGATGGACGGATCGGGTTTGAAGCCGTCGATGACGACTTTCGGGACGTCGCGTTTGATGAGCTTTTCGATGTTGCGCATCAGGGTGTTCTCATCGACACATACCAGTGACATCGCTTCGCCTTCGTTACCGGCACGCCCGGTACGTCCGATACGGTGGACGTAATCCTCCGGGACGTTAGGGAGTTCGAAGTTCACCACATGCGGCAACTGGTCGATGTCGATACCGCGTGCGGCGATGTCGGTAGCTACGAGCACGCGTATCGCGTTTTGTTTAAAGTCTGCCAGCGCCTTGGTGCGCGCGGTCTGGCTTTTGTTACCGTGGATGGCAGCGGCGGTGATGCCGTCTTTTTTAAGCTGCTCGGTCAAGCGGTTCGCGCCGTGTTTGGTACGGGTAAAGACCAGTACCTGGTTCCAGTTGTTGCTCTGTACCAGATGCGACAGGAGTTCGCGTTTGCGTTCTCTGTCAACCGGGTGAACGACCTGAGAGACACTCTCTGACGCCGTGTTGCGGCGTGCGACTTCGATGAGTGCAGGGGAGTTCAGCAGGCCGTCGGCAAGGCGTTTGATCTCTTCGGAATAGGTAGCCGAAAAGAGAAGGTTCTGACGGCGCTTTGGCAAGATGGCGAGGATCTTCTTGATGTCGTGGATAAAGCCCATGTCGAGCATACGGTCCGCTTCGTCAAGAATGAGAAACTCGACCGTAGAGAGGTCGATCGCACGCTGTCCGGCGAGGTCAAGCAGGCGTCCCGGTGTGGCGATGACGATCTCGACCCCCTTGCGCAGACGCTCTATCTGCGGGTTGATGCCCACGCCGCCGAAGATGACGGTGGATTTGAACGGCAGGTACTTCCCGTAGGTCTGAACGCTCTCGGCGACCTGTGCCGCGAGTTCGCGGGTAGGGGTGAGGATGAGCGCACGTACGGGACGTTTGCCCTTGGCGGGTTCGCTATCGCTGAGCAGCTGCAGCAGCGGCAGGGTAAAGCCGGCTGTTTTTCCTGTACCCGTCTGGGCACCTGCGAGTATGTCGCGCTTCTCTAAAATGACGGGAATCGCCTGTTTCTGAACGGGTGTCGGTGTAGTATATCCCTGGTCGGCAATTGCGCGCAGGAGTGGCTTGGATAAGCCGAGTGTAGTAAATGACATTATGCTTCTTGTGTGTTGGAGCCTACCAAAAGTGTATGAACTCGTGACGGTCTAGGCTTGCAAAATAAGTTTGTAGAAGTAATCAAAAGATAAGCGGAAGCCAATCGAAGGATGACGAAAACGAAGTCAGTCGCAGACCGAAGTGCGCTGAAATTACGTAATTATAGCGTACTTATCGGCGAAACAGACCACGAGATGCAAAGTGGTTCGTTCGTTTAAGTATTCGCACCCTGCTTGTTGCGGGTAAAGAGTTCCATCAGGCGCTCGCCGCGCTCTTCGAAGTTCTTGAAGTGGCCGAAACTCGGAGCCGCCGGGGAGAAGAGGCAGGTCTGCCCCTTCTGCGTCACGGATATGGCTGTCGTGACGGCAGATTCAAGGTCGTCGCAGTAGTAGATGTCTGCACTTTGCGGCAACGCATCAAAGAGTTTCTTCCCCGTCTCATACATCAGGATGATCTTTTCGACATTGATGTTCTGCAAGGCTTTGATGAACGGAGCGTAGTCGATCCCCCTGTCATACCCTCCGAGCATAAGGGTCTGGACATTGTCGGCCATCTGCAGGGCGGCTATGGTGGACTCGGGTATGGTGGAGATGGAGTCGTTGACGAGGGTAAAGCCATACGGTGTGTCAAGGGTCTGCATGCGGTGCGGCAGCGGAATAAAGGCATCGAGTGTCTGCCGCAGTGTTTCCGTGCTGATATGCATGAGCTTTGCGATGATGAGCAGAACGCGGACAGTGTCAGGGTGGATGGTCGTAAGGCTCAGGCGTTTAAGGTCGACGCAGAGCCCTTCATGGCGCAGTACGTCATCAGCGTTTTCGACACATGTATCAAAAGCGAAGCGGTGTGCAGCTTTGAGGTAGGGTGCTACGGCAAAGACGTCGTTGTGCGATTTATAGACGGCGATGTCATCTTCGTGCTGATGGCTGAAGATATTCATCTTGGAAGCATAGTAGTGCGTCTCGTCGCGGTAGTAGTCGAGGTGTTCGGGATAGAGGTTCATCAAGATGGCGATATGCGGGCTGTAGAGGGCATGTTCAAGCTGATGGGAGGAGAGTTCGTAGACGACGGTCGTGTCGGAATCGATCTCCTCGACGATATCCAGCGCGGGACAGCCGATGTTGCCCGCAAGCACTGCTTTTTTGCCGCTGTTTTTAAGAAGGTCATAGATGAGCGACGAGGTGGTGCTTTTGCCTTTGGTCCCCGTAATACCGATGGTCTGCGCGGCAAAAAACCGCAAGAAGAGTTCGGTGATGGAGGAGAAGGGGTAGTCGGATTCGCTTTTACCGATTTTGGCAAGGGAGATACCCGGCGACTTGATGATGAGATCGCCCAGCTCAAGGGCATCAAGGTAGGCGTCGCCTTCAAAGATCTGCGGGGCATCGTCGCCGAGCAGAGTGCGCTCGACTCTGTTGCGGTCGGCGATGATGAGCTCGGTCCGGGGCAGGTGTCTGCGGGCAAAGTTGTAAAAAGAGATCCCCTCTTTGCCGAAGCCGAGGATGACGATGCGGCGGTGCGAACGCAGGTGATCAGTTAAGGCGGTCAACATGGTCTTTGAGCACTTTATAAAATGGTTCGGGGAGGTTGTGTCCGCTGTCAAGCGCGAAGAGGGCCGTTGCATCCAGCGGCGCAGCGGCAAAATGCTCCTTGTAGTACGCGAGCAGATAAGGCAGCTCGTTCTCACCGTACTGCTCTATGCTCTTGCGCAGCGCGTAGTTCACTTCATCATAGGTACCGACGCACTCGAAGGGTTTGATCTTTTCAGGGTCGGCAAGGCCGATGAAGTCATCAAGCAATGCGGCATCTGCAAAGAGGTCTTTGCCGAAGATCGCTTTCATCTTTTCCGCCCCGATGAAAGGATGCAGGATGATGAACGTAAAGAGGCATTTCGGGCACGCACCGCACCAGATGTTCTTCTTGCTGCCGACGTTGCAGC
>JBFEWT010000031.1:0-19731 GCA_041546225.1 Sulfurimonadaceae bacterium | reverse complement strand
CCATCTATAAAAAGATCGCTCTGATGCGTTCAATACGCCCTTTTGAAGAGCTCCGCAGCGATGCCGGAAGCGTACTGCTCGAAGAGGCGGTCGAAGAGAGCGAAGATGCCGTGAGTCTGCTGCGCGATCGTGTCATCGGTTCGCAGGAACGTCCGCAGCTTTTGCTTCACGACGCGCGGGTCAGGGTATTTGAGTTTGATGTTCGCCGATCAAAGCATATCCGGCTCGATATGCGCTATTTCATCTCGCCGTTCATCGCAGAAGCGGGCGAACAGGTCGAGGTGTACGTACAGCTCGATAACCGGGAAAAAGAGCGTTTTGTCTTTGACAGCGCACAGAGTCTGCAGCAGTACGAGAAGAGGCTTTACGCTGGAAGACATATTCTGCGCTGCTGGATAGGGGCACCCAAACGTGAGCGCTATATAGGCGTAGACCTTTATGAGAACGGGAAGCGGCATGTCGTACCTGTCAAGCGTGTTTTTCACCTCGCGACAGATGCGATACCTGTCGTGCTCAGGTCATCGCGTCCGCTCGTCATAAAAGCGGTCAAAAAAGAGGATGACGGCGTTACGCAGAGCTATCATTATCTTGACGGCGACGAGAGCCGTGAACTTGCACTGCATGGTGACGCGAACGGCACGCTGTACCGTTTTTACGAACTGCGCTTCGACCCGCACTATACGCAGATTGCGTCAGAAGATGCCGCTTCTGCGGAAGAGAAGAAGCGGACGACTGCTGCAGCAGCAGCGGAACTTGCGCCGATCGCACGCCACTCCAAGCGGCGTACACGGCAGAGTGAAGACGCCACCTACAGTGCAGAAGGGGGTGTTTTCCATCCGAATACACTCGATGAAGACCGGCTGGAGAGTTCGCAGTCACTGCAGGCTCAGCTGGGACTTCTAAGGCATGAGCGCCTGAGCAGGAACGATTATGTGCGATTGCACTGGTTTACCCGCGTATATGATAAACCGCTGCTGGCGCTGCAGCATCGCTGGGAACATCTCTTTGAACGCTACCCGGTGACGCTTGACATGGACCTGAACGGCTATTTCCAGCATGAGGGTACCCTTCACAGCGGCTATTATGCCAAGGCTGACGGCTATTACAGATTGGATATCGCGCAGAAGAGCTATGCCAAGCTCGGAGTCTCGATGTTCCATCGCTCTGTGGATGTCTCGCTGCCAGACGCGCAGACGCTTGACCCGCTGCTCTATACGCAGTACAAAGCCGACCACAGTTCGGGTGTCACGGGGTATGCAACGGGTTACTACCGCCCATACCTTGACACTCAGGGCGTCGCTTCCGTAGCATTGCGTTCAAACGAGAACCTTACCCTGGACCACCTGAAGGTCGACGTGAAGTGGCAGCAGCTCTATTTCCCTGCCGAGTTCGATATAGGGTACGGCTACCGTTATTTCCTTGAAGACCGCGATCGGCGGACATCACAGCAGACACACCTGCTGAAACTCGGGGGCGGGTATGAACGCTTTTTGGATATGCGGCGCGCAGAGCTCTCGTTCTCACTGCAAAAGGAGCTCTCATCGAGTGCTTTCGGTCTTGCTCTGATGTTTACCTGGCATTTCAGCGAAAATGACCGCTACCGTCATTTTATGCCGAGCGAGATACCTTTTAGAACGATGAAATACATACAACACCACGGACAGCATAATGAATGAGATAGAAGCGCTTTTTTCAGCCGATGTAACAGAGCTTGACCGCTATGTCAACCAGGCGATCATCAACGATCTGGCAGAGGAGTTCGCATCGTTTTGTATGCAGGACCCGGTACTGAAGCATAAAAGCGGCGACCAGCTCCTTGAGGAGGGCATCCTTTTTCTGCTCAACAGGATCAGCAAGCTCTACGGCGATGCCAACGACGCGGTGGAAATACTGGCCCGTTTTCGCATGGAGATAGGCCGTACCGGTTTTTCAGCAGACAAACAGCATCTCATACTGACCTATGCCGAGAGACTGGGGGCAACGTCAAAAGAGCTGCATGATGACGAGACAGCTTTCAGACGCTGGTTTGATGAAGATGCCATGAGCGAACGCGCCAAGCGCAGGATCAGCGATATTCACAGGAGACTGGGCGTCTGTATCGACCGTATCGGTGTGATGGGCGAACGCCTTTTTGCCGCTGCAGAGGATGCTTCGCAGTTGTGGAACCGTCTGCAGATGAACCAGCATGCCACGGCATTGCTTGTATACCAGAACGAACCGCGTATTGTGGAGCAGGCCTTCTCCGCAGTAGCGAAGATGTTAAAACAGCTCGATTTAAAAGATATCGAGGGGTACGTCGACCCCCATATCATCCATTTCGTCTATAAGGCGACACTTTCGGATTCGGCAGAGAGCCTTATCCGTATCGAAGCGCTGAAACTGCTGAGCCTGCTCTCAAAGGCAGAGTTGAAAAAAGCACTGCGCAAGGTGCTCAAGAGCAGTGTGGAGAAGGATATCTTTGTCCGTCATCACGCGGCCGTGCTGGCTGTCTCATTTGCGGGGGATGATGAAGAGTACCATGCCTTGGCGCAGAGTATACATGAAGATGAGAGCCCCTATGTCCGGCAGGGGATGCTCAAGGGGGCAGTTGGGACGCCGGCTGTCGCAGCCGAGTTTTTGACGCCGTTACTCTTCGAAGAGGAGGATACCTCGGTAAAAGTCAAGGCATTGGAAGCAGCCCATATCCTGGCCGTTGAATCGGAGTCGGCACAGGAGTACCAGACACTTCTGCTGGGTGTTTTGGCAGGTAGACATGAGCGTATCGTAGTGCGCGCGGCGATGGAGTATCTCTTCAGAACAGTTCAGGCTTACGGTACACGTTCAGAACTTTCAAAACAGGAGCTATTTGTAAGCGAGTCGATGGCTTTGCTTGAAAAGCTTCATTCCGAGGCGGACGATGTCGCCGTTAAACGCTACGGAGCACGCTACCGAGAGCTTCTCTGGGCATGTCGTGACCAGGAGTCATATGACGCCTATGTCGCTCTTGTGCGCTTTGTCAAGGCATTGCCGCTGCAAAAATATATGCCGCTTCCGTCATCGTTGCATGAAGATGATTTTGATGCGTTCCTGCGGCGTTTGAGCGCGGTGGCACAATCTGACTTTACACTTCAGGTGCGCCAGGGGATATTCGGCGGCTTTGAGATCTGCCGCAAAGAGTTTATCGGCAGACGTATCTGGCGTATCGCCTACGAACTGCTGCATCCTTCCCCGGACAAACGCGAAGCCGCGGAACATACGGTCGCACGCCACTATACGGGCCGCTGGATCTGCCCTTCGGCATTGATGGCGGAGATGGCGCCGACGGAAGTGCCCGGCGAACCGCTCTATATCGATGAAGAGGAGGATTGGCGTCCCTATCTTCCGTTACCGGACCACTTTATCTCCGCACTCGACCAGCCTACACTAAAGAACCACGAGGTTCAGATAAACAGTGCAGAGGGCATCACGCTCATCACGCCGCCGGCCACTTTCTGGCAACGCCGGTCGGCACAGTGGAAGATGCTGCTGCAGTTCAAGAGTGTGGCAAAACTGCGTAACTGGAGAGAGACGGCTGCTTATCCCGAACACGGCTATATCGATGCTTTTAAAAAAATGGGCTTCGGTGTACGTTTCAGGTCTAACGCTTCGCAAGACAGGGATGTACAGAAGTTCTTTCCCGCCGTCATCCCATTTGAAGGGGACCTGCTGAACAGTATGCAAGACTATTTCATCTCGCTCTACGAGAACTCGCTGGTCGATATCATACTCTTCATGGCGGGAGTCTTCATCCTCTTCTTCGCACGCCACTATTACCTTTCGAAAAAGATCGCCAAAGCCCGCCGGAATATACCGCTTGTCATCGGCGGATGGGGTACTCGGGGGAAATCAGGTACCGAACGGCTCAAGGCGGCACTCTTTAACAGTCTGGGGCTGCGTACGCTCTCCAAGACGACGGGATGCGAGGCGATGTTCCTCTATGCCGACCGCTACGATAAACTCAACGAGGTCTTCTTGTACCGCCCCTATGACAAAGCGACGATATGGGAGCAGAACAACGTCATGCAGATCGCCGATGCCATGGAAGTGGATGTCTTCTTATGGGAGTGTATGGCACTCACGCCTGCGTATGTCGATATTCTTCAGCACCGCTGGATGCACGATGACCTCTCCACCATCACCAACGCCTATCCCGACCATGAGAACCTGCAGGGGCCGGCAGGATACACCGTGGCCGAGTCGATGACCCAGTTCATCCCGAAAAACGCCCGGCTCATCATGACCGAAGAGCTGATGTCGCCGGTACTCGAACAGGGTGCGGCAATGCAAAACAGCCCGGTGACACAGGCAGGATGGCTAGAAGCGGCGGCACTGGCACCGGATATCATGTCCCGTTTTACCTATGAAGAGCACCCTTACAACGTGGTGCTGGTACTGGAGCTGGCAAAAGCGCTGCAGATCAGCGAGGAGCGTGCGCTCAAAGCGATGCTGGAGTATGTCGTACCCGATATCGGCGTCTTGAAGATCTTTCCCGAAGCCGATGTGGGGCAGGGGCGCGAG
Organism: Sulfurimonadaceae bacterium; assembly: GCA_041546225.1. Lineage (GTDB taxonomy): Bacteria > Campylobacterota > Campylobacteria > Campylobacterales > Sulfurimonadaceae > JBFEWT01. Next base: position 15,195 of record JBFEWT010000031.1, on the reverse strand, counting down.
CTGGAGTTCATCAACAGTATGAGTGCCAACGAGCGCTACGGGACATTGAGCAACTGGAAACGGCTGGGGCTTGAACGTCCCAAGGATAGCCGTACGATGATCACGGCGTTTGTCAACAACCGCGCAGACCGCGTTTCGCGTTCAAACGTATTTGCTTCGATCCTGGTCAATGATATTGTTGCAGAGCTCTATCTGCTGGCCGGGACCAATGTCAACGGACTGCAGAGTTATATCGATACGGCGTGGCATACGCTCAGTGAGAACCTGCAGCTTGATGATGCCGAAACGGCCGCTGCGAGCATAACGCGTTATGCAAAACACTTCAGGGTGCCGATGAACGCATCAGCGGTCACAGACGCTTTGCTGCGCATGCTTGACGCGCTCTCCGCCGATGAGACGCTGAAAGAAGCCGCTGTAGAGAACATCGGCGATCTGAGCCGAATGCAGGAACTTCTGGCGGGGTATGATGATGTACTGTTCCATTTCAGGCATCAATGGCAGAGCTGGCAGGCGTTTGAGAAGCTGATGCAGCACTGCAGCGAAAAGCTTGCACTGCGCGAGCTGGAACCGCTGTTTAAAGCGACGGCGTACCATTGGCTTGAACAGCGTATCGTCATCGTGGAGAACGAGCATGCCACGGCCCACGAAGTGCTTGAATACCTTGTAAAACACACACCGCCGGGGATGTATAACCGTGTTGTCGGACTGCAGAACATCAAGGGTATCGGCCTTGAACTGGTCTACCTGTGGGCTGCATGGGAACGCTGTTTTGAAGCGTGCAGACTTATCCGGACGGGTGATGAAGCCCGTGTCGTAGAGGGGCTGCGTGTGTTGGCGGATTTCCGCGAACACAGCCGTCTGACACTCATCCATACCGAAAAGACCCTGGCATTTGTCGAGCGTGAAAAGCTTCTCTACACCGAAACGATGCAGTCGGAGTATATGTCTGTAAAAGAGCAGCTTGAAGCAAAGCAGCGTTCCCTCGCGGCCAAAAAGATCTCGCCGTTTAAAAAAGAGACACTGGTCGACCGCCTGTTCAAATGGGCCGAGGCGTTTATGGATGCGGGCGACGCTGTTCGCAGACGCAAGCAGACCGACAGGATCTACCGCGAGCTGATCGAGCAGCGCATCAGTACGGCCAAGGCCGCAACGGAAGTAAAAAAGGTCGTCAAGCGCCAGGAACAAGGCTGGTCCCACGTTGAGGTGTTCAAGTATAAGTATTAGGTTTTACGCTCTCAGCCGCCGACTGGCCGGAAAGAGGTGAACTCCAGACGAAGTGAATGCGTGCCCTCGGGTCCTGTGATTTTAAGAAACTCGCGTGCATGCGGCGCATCGAGCAGCATCGGTACGCTCAGAGTAGCATTCTCTTCCCAGTTTACAACAGCCAGGTCATCTATCTTGAGATTTCCCTGTCCCTCTTCAGGCGGGTAGAGGTTGATATAGATTTTGAGTGCACGGGCATTTTGGGTGAGGTACTCAGCCGGCTCCGTAGAATCGACTTCGTCCGCAGGCAACGGTATCGCTGCGCTGATCTCTTTCCAGTCGTGTGTACCCGAGCCGCTGTAAACGGCAGTCTGCCCAAACTCGTTCTCATCGATACTGGCATAATAGCGTGTAGCAACAGTGAAGGGGCCGCTGTTATCGGCCTTGAGATGTCCATACAGAGAGAGTGCCTTGTTTGGGTGGTTGCGGGCATCTCCCATGACACGTATACGTTTTCCAAAGGTCAGCAGGGCACTCTGTTCATTGTCACTGTTACGGTAGATCGCCATGGAAGCAAGACCGCTGTGGGCATCGGGACTCGGACTGTATGAACTCCCTTCTCCCCATGCGTCGTTTTCAAACCACGCTTCATCCACGTCATTATCCTCGAACTCACCGAACAGCAACAGGTCTCTTCCCATTGTGACATTAAGTGCCGAAGTAGCAGAGGTGATCTGACTCAACGAGGCTTCTGAACTGCTCAGGTGTCTGAGATCGACGATCTTCTCTCCTGATGCGGGAATGGTGACACTGATATTGCGTTCATGCGTTACCGTCTCATAGTCACCGTTAAATGAAAAGTACTCATTGAAATGGTACGGGTAGATCATCAGGTCTGAAGGAAGCGGCGCTTCGAGAATAGGTGAACCGTTGCGCGAGACTTCGCTGATCTGACGGATAAAGCGGTTTGCCAGATCGCCCGAAAGCAGTTTGGGGACGTAGCCTTCAATATAGATCGGATAGCCGATGGCATGGGTCAGGTTCCCGTCTGTGATGTCACAGACCAGGATATGCGATAAAAAAGTATCCAGTCGGTCCTGGTCAAAAATAAAGTTGCCCAGGCCGTGGGCAATAAGTGTGTTGTTATAGAGCGAGTACCCCTGTGCTGAATGGGGGTGGTGGGAGATGACCAGTCCGGCTCCGTTGTCTACGGCATCGGTCATCAGGCCGAGCACGGTACTGTTTGGTGAAAAAGTGTACTCAATCCCGCCATGGAGCTGGTATATCGGAAAATAACCCTGTGCCTTCTCATCTTGCAGCAGTGTACTGACACGCAGCGCATCGTGGGCATTGGCGGCACCGCCCTGCGTTGCATACGGGTCGTCGATCCCGCTGTTCTCATGGGCGACATAGAGAACGTCGTGTTTATCCCCCAGAATGGATGTGGCACCGCTGAACGAGAAGTTTTGCTGGTTTAAAAGGGTGCGGAAGGGTGTGAAGGCTTCTGCGACGTCAAGACCGACACCGCTGTAGCGGATCCCGGCGCTGTCAAAGGCGTTAAGGGTATCATTGACACCATCTGCCTGGTAGTCAAAAAGGTGATTGTTCCCCAGGGTGGCGAAGTTTATTCCCAATGCCTTGATTAGTTCAAGGGACTCAGGCTTGCTGTAATATGCGAAATCCTTTGTCGGATGGATGGCATTGAGAGTCGTAACAGTGTCGGTGACAACGGATTCGAAATTGACAACCGGATAGTCGACGGTATCGAAGAGCGGCTGAACGGCGTGAATGACCTTTTGTCCGCTCTCATAGATGTTGTCAGCTTCAAGTACGGCCCCTGTGACGGCTGTAGTGATCAATTCCGTAGACCTTGCGGGGGCGGCAGGGTCCATAAAGCGGCGTGCGAGTGAAACGTCGCCGGTGAAAAGGAAACGGGTCTTGGCTGTTTCCAAGCGGCTGAGTTCAATCGCGGGATAGGTCACTGTTGCGTTGCTTTCGGCTGCCTGCAGGGTGTGAAGCGCATCGTAATACCCATCTTGGCTGATGTGGATGTAGTCGTTGCGGTAGGCGAGTGAATCGAATGCAAAACTGCCGTTGGCATCGCTCTGTGCCGTCAGCTGCTGGTTAAGAAGCATAATGGTAGCACCGGCGAGAGGAAGACGGTTCTCATCGACAATACGGCCTTCAAGTGTGTATGTGACATCACGGTAGGCATCATTGATATCTTCGCTGACAATGGGCGTCTCTTGAAAGGATTCCAGACATCCCTGTAACATCAAAGCGGCAATGACAAAATAGAAGAAGCGAAGCATACGGTATTCCTGTCGGTAAAAATATCTACTTCACCCGAAACACTTGTAACGTAAGTACTATTGGTATGTGAAAGTATAATGTTGATTATAGTGAAAAGAGGTTTATGATTTACTGTGATGGTTTGATAGGCAGTGTATGGGGCAGCGCCCCGTACTTTTACGGCTCGTAGACAGAGACCGCTTTGCGCTCGTGGAAGCCGAAGTGGCGCTCCAAGTCGCTGTTGTCGATGAGGACCGGTACGACGAGCAGTGAAGCGATGACGGCGGCAATAGTACCGAAGATAAGGGCGACACCCAGACCGCCGAAGACCGCATCGCTCGCAAGCAGGCTTGAGGCAAGGATGATCGCCGCTGCGGTGAGGAAGATAGGCTTGGCACGGGTCGCCGTGGCATAGGCGATAGCCTCCTGCTTGTGCATACCCTTGTCGTGCATCAGTGCCTTGGTAAAGTCAAGCAGCAGCAGCGAGTTGCGCGAACTGATACCGATGAGGGCGATAAAACCGATGAGCGACGTTGCCGTGAGGAAGAAAGTATCCGATGCAAAAAGGTCCATGATCCAGTGCCCGACGATAACGCCGATGATGGAGAGGAAACTTCCCAGCAGTACGATGCCGCTGAGCGTAAAGCTCTTGTAGTAGATCACCATCAGCAAGAAGATAAGGATGAGCGCAGCAATAAACGCGCCGCCGAGTTCGACAAAGGTGTCGAGCGTCACTTCCATCTCGCCGTCCCAGAGCAGTCTGTAAACGTTGCCGCTGCTTTTTTCGGTCAGCGTAAGGTTAAACAGCCCTGTCTTCTCGATGTCAAACTCGTCGCTGAAACGCTCCAGTATGACGTTGCGTGCATCCATAAGCGGGTAGACCTGTGAGACCATATCGGTCTCGGCGACGACATTGGTCATCTGGTGGAGGTTCTTGCCCATGATCATCGGGTTAGACTTGACCTCGACAAGATCGACGACCTCGGTGATCGGTACCATCATCCCTTTCTGGTTCATCAGCTTCAGGCTGGCCAGTTTGTTAAGGATGGAGTTGCGGTCTTTTTTGGTAAACTCTTTGGATTCCGGGGTAAGCGTCAGAAAAATCGGGATCTGCTCATCGTAGTGGTCACTGTTTTTGACGGCAATGTCCATCCCCTCGAATGCAAGGTAGAGGATATCGTTGACCTGTTTGACGTTCAGCTGAGATTTGGCGATCTTGATGCTGTTGACACGTACTTCGAACTTGTCATAGATCTCATCTTGCATGATGTCGATGTCGACAAGACCTTCTGTCTGCTCAAAGACATTTTTAACACGTTCGGCAAGTGTACGGATACCCTTGGCGTCATCGCCGTAGATCTCCGCGACGATGGCTGCAAGTACCGGCGGTCCTGCAGGGGGTTCGACAAACTTGATATTTGTCTCGCTGTAGAGCGCTTCGCACGACTGCTGGATAACGGGACGGATGCGCTGTACCATGAAGTACGAAGGCTCGGAGCGGTCATGCTTTTTCGTCAGGTTGACGACGATCTCGGAGACGTTCTCCGAGTTTTTAAAGTGCGATCCTTTGATGAGACCGGCAAAGTCAAGCGGTGCGCCCATTCCGAGGAAGACTTCCATATCGAGTACTTCATCCTCTTTTTGCAGGTGAGAGACGACACACTCGCTTACTTCCTGTGTCTGATGGATGGAGCTGCCAAGCGGCAAGTCGACATACACCGTGTAGGTGTCGTTGTTCTTGCCCGGCAGCATCTTGGCCAGAACCATTTCGGTGGGAATCATCAGCACCGAGAGGATGAATGCGAGCAGGGTACCCAGAAGTACCATGCGCTTTTTCCCTTTGTCTTGAATAATGTTGAATATGATCTCTTCGTATTTTTTAAACATTAGTGATCACTCCCGTGGTGTTCAGGTTTCTTTAGCAGTCGTGCCGCAAGGTACGGTGTAAAGATATAGGCGACAAAAAGCGATGCGACAAGGGCAACGGGTACGTTTGAGGGGATGGGTTTCATAAACTGGCCCATCATCTGTCCGACAAAAGCCATCGGTACCATGGTCAGGATAATCGCCAGGGTGGCAATGTTTGTCGGCGGTCCGATCTCGTCGGTCGCTTCGATGAGCAGCGTGTCCATATCCTGATGCTCGGATTCGATGGAGTGCAGGTGGCGGTGGATGTTCTCGATGACGATGATCGCCGCATCGACCAGAAGACCCAGACTCAGCAAGAAGGCGAAGAGGGTGATCCGGTTGATGGTCTGATCGGTCAGGTAGGCGACAAACAGCGTGATCGCCAGGATCGCCGGTACGGTAAAGGTGACGATAAGCGACTCTCTTCAGCCCAGTACGAAGATCAGCAAAATGGCGATGATGATGATCGAGAGGATCAGGTGAAATACGAGTTCGTTGACCGCTTCGTTGGCGCGTTCGCCGTCATTGCGGGTGATGACATAGTGTACACCGTCTTCGGCAAGGGCCTGCTGGTAGTGGCTGAGCTCCTCTTTTACGGCGTCGGCGATCACAACGGCATTGGTGCCCTGGAGTTTGGAAACGGTCAGTGTGACCTGACAGCTAAGAGCAGAGAAGTCGCCCGCTTCGTTTTTCACGCTTACCAGTGCTCTTTGGAAGTTCTGGATATCGTAACCGTCTTCAACGGTAGCGATGTTCTTGAGGTAGATCGCCGAGCCCATATATTGTGCAACGATGATATTGCCGATGTCTTCGCTGCTGTCAATGGCGTTCTTGACACCCATAAGGACGATCTCGTTCTCTTTTGTATGGTTCTTGACGGCAGGGACGTTATAGGCCAGCGACTGTACCGCCTGAACGATCTGTCCCATGGAGAGGTTGTAGCCTGAGAGCTTGTTCAGGTCGACAAGTACGTTGTACTGATGCTTGTGGCCGCCTTTAATATCTGTAATGGCGACATTCTCAAGCCCGTTGATCTGATGCTGCATCGATTTCACACGGTCGTAGAGGTCGGTAGGTTTCATCTGCGGGTTGTTGGAGTAAAAGGCGACGGACACGACAGGGATGTCGATATCGATATCCAGCGGTTTTATGATGGGCTGCATCGCACCTTTTGGCAGCAGGTCCATGTTCTGCATGATCTTGTCGTAGATCTTGAGGTTGGAATCCTCTTTTTTCTCGCCGATATAGAATGCGGCATTGAGTACGCCGACGTTGTCCATCGCCATACCGTAGATATGTTCGATCCCTTTGACCTCTTTGAGTTTGCGTTCAAGGGGCTTGACGATCACTTTTTCGACCTCTTTGGCACTCGCACCCGGCAAAGGGATGATGATGGTCGAACCGCTGACGATCATCTGCGGGTTCTCTTCGCGCGGCATGATCGAGAGCGCAAGGTAGCCGATAGCGAGCAGGAATGCACCCAGAAGCGGCGTCAGCGGGTTTCGTATGAAGGCCTTGGCGAGCTTGCCGGCGGTATCTTTGGATTCGTAGGGTTTTGTTCTGTTCATCGCACAGCCTTACTGGATGTTGACCGTAGCATACATGCCCGGATAGACGGAAGGGTGTTTGCTTTTAAACGAGACTTTGATCTTGAACGTGTGCGTCATCGGGTTCGAACTCGGGATGATGGCCGTTACGGTCCCGATCCCTTTGAAGCCGACAGACGGGATCTCGATACTCACTTTTTTACCGTGAGGTGCTTTGGAAAGGTCGCTTTCGGCGATCTCTGCGGCGATCTTGAGGTCGCTCAGGTCAGAGAGGATGATAGCCGGCATCCCCGGCATAGCCATCTCGCCGACTTTGATGTTCTTTGCGATGACCACACCGTCATTGGGGGCGGTGACACGGAGGTATTTGTACTGGTTCTTCACTTCGGTAAGACGTGCGTTCGCCTGGTTGACCTGACGTTTGGCGATCTCGATCATATTGGCAAGGTTCTTTTCGGCGAGTTCCAGGTTCTCTACCTCGTATTGGGAGACCATGTCCTGCTTGAGCAGTCTTTTGTGGCGCTCGAGGTTGAGTTTGATGTTGGTGTACTGGTTCTGGTACATCTGCAGTGAAAGCTCCGCCTGTGCGATGCCCAGTTCGACCTGCGTCATCGCCGAGTCGATCTCTTTGGAGTCGATGCTGTAGAGCAGCTGGCCTCTTTTTACCTTTTCGCCTTCGGAGACGTTGACCTGGGTGACAAAGCCCATAAAGCGGCTGGTGATCATCTTCTGGTTGTCGGAGATGACACTGCCTGAGAGCGTGACCCCCTCTGCATAAAGTGCAGAGGCTAGTACAGCGATAAAGAGGATAATTTTTTTCATTTTTCTACTCCGTTGGCAAGTTTTTCAAAGGCAAATACACGCTTGTTGCGTTCGTTTTTAACAGCTTGCAGCTGCAGGACTTTCTGGATCTGTTCAGACTGTTTGATGATGACGTCGCTCATAGAAGCGAGCTGTTCGCGGTAGCGCCCTTCATAGTTATGGTAGATCTGGCGGGCCAGTTCGAGCTCTTTGCTCAGGCTGTTGATCTCATAGTCGAAACTCTCGATCTCGGTGCGGATCTTGTCCATCTTCAGCGCGATCCCTTTGCGGGCGAGCTCAAGCTGGTGCTGGGTCTTCATCTCTTCGATCTTCGCTTTTTGGTAACCGGCATAGTCGCCGCCGCCGCTGAAGAGGTTCCATTTGAGCTGAACGCCTACCGTGTACGAAGCGTGGTCGCTGGCATCTCCCAAGAAGGTGTCGTCTGCGGTCTGCCCTTCGGCCTGAAAGCCGATCATCGGCAGAAAGCCGCTCATGGAGACATCGACCATCTCTTCGCGTATCTGCAGGCCTGCAGAGGCTTTCTGGATGTCGATATTGCGCGAAAGCACATCGTCATTGCTGAGTGTGAGCATCGGTACGTCGCCTGCAGGCAGTTCAATGTCGCTTACGGTCTCGTTAAGCAGGAAGCTCAGGTAGTGGTAGAGGAGCTCTTTGTTTGATCGCATCTGCTTGATGAGACGTTCGACGTCGGCGCGTTTTGCCTGGACTTCGAGCAGGTCGACCTGTTTGGCATACCCCTCGTCTATCATAGAAGCTGTCATCTCTTCAAGGGTATTGATGTTCTCAAGAATCGTACCCATGGCGATAACGGAGTTCTCGATGAGCGCCATATCGTAGAAGGCTTTGCGTGTTTCGTAGACCTTCTCATTGGTAGCGGCTTTCTTATCCAGCTGTTTCAGGCGTTTCACCGCATCGGTGATATCGCCGTAACTGACGATCATGCCGCCGGTGTAAAGCGGCAGCTGGTAGACGAGTTTGCTCTGGTAGAAATCACGCTCTTCGGGATAGTTCAGGTCCCTTGGCTCTTTTGTAAGAATATTGGGATCGGCCATGTCAAAATCTGCAAAACCGAAGTCGCCAAAGTTTGCTTCGCGTGAAGCGAGTTTGAACCCGAAGACGTTGCCCGCGTCGTTGGAGCGCGAGATGTTCTGTATGAAGTCGAGGCGTCCGAAATGCTGCGCGGTGGCACCGTCGGCATCGCGCTGGGCGCTTTGGAGTTCATAGTCTGCGATCTTGATCTCGAGGTTTTGCGCTTTGACCCGCGCGATGGCGTCATCGAGTGACAGCTTGGTCGTGGTGAAAGTGTCTGATGCAGCAAGCAGTAGAGAAGCGGAGAGTAGAGCTGCAATGATTTTCATTATTCTTCCTTCAATGTGTTCCTGATTTAAATACTTATAAAAATTATGAGATTGTATTATAGCAGAAAAAGTGATAAATTTATATGGTTGCAATTGATAGGGGGATTTTACTCAGTTTTATATTAATAGTTATTGTGTTTTTAAAAAGATGTTGATAATTGGCCGTTATTCGGGTAAAATTCTGCATAATTTATTCAGTAAAGGTTGTACTAATGGCAACTATCGGCATGGGCGATATTAAAAAGAACGTACGTCTCGAGATCAGCGGCGTTCCATACAAAGTAACAGAATTTCAGCACGTTAAACCGGGTAAAGGTGCGGCGTTCGTACGTATGAAGGTCAAAAGCTTTCTTAACGGCAAAGTAATCGAGAAGACGGTTCATGCCGGTGACAAGTTCGAAGTCCCGAACATGGAACACAAGACGATGCAGTACCTCTATGACGATGGCGAAATGCTTCAGTTCATGGACAACGATACCTACGATCAGATCGGACTGACCTATGATCAGTGCGAAGAGGCGATGAAATGGCTGAAAGACGGTACCAACGTCGAGATCATTTTCCACAATAACCAGGCGATCTCGGTAGATGCACCTGAAACGATGGAACTGCTCATCACCGAAACACCGCCGAACTTCAAAGGCGACACCTCAAGCGGTTCCAAGAAACCGGCGACGCTTGAGACCGGTGCAGTCGTACAGGTCCCTTACCACATTCTCGAAGGTGATACCATCAAGGTCAACACCGTCGAGGGCGAATACCTCGAAAAAGTCAAATAAACGGCACTTCTTTCATGAAAGGGGCTTTGTGCCCTTTTATGACACTCTCCCTCTTTAAAAATATACACAAACAACTTCTCTATCTTTCATGCCTTGTGATATTATTATCACTTTCAGTAATTTTTTTGATAATTAAGAAATATTATTAGTATAAAATGTGTACAGTTTAGTTAAGAAAATGCTTGGGAGGCTGTTATGGAGAGAAAAAGTTTATCGGCGGTTTTGGTTACATCGGTGTTGATGCTGTTGATGCCCTCGGGTGCATCGGCAGATGCCAAGGGCGAACGTATTATCAAGATCCTTGACGCGGAGAATGTGAACGAAGAGGCGGTCGCAACAGTCATAGATCTTATCAATGACGGCGCGGATGTCAATTCCAAAGACGCTGACGGCTACACGCCTATGCTTTCCGCCGCCGCCGCTGGCAAAAGCGAAGTGGTGGCGCTACTGATCAAAAAAGGTGCGGATATAGAGGCGAGTGTCAACGGCTTTACGCCGCTCATCTTTGCTGCGCGCAACGGTCATCTCGATACGGCAAAGATCCTGATCGAGAACCACGCCAACGTACACGCTTTGAACAAATACAATGAAAACGCACTCCACCTCGCGGCGCAGAGCGGACTGGATGAACTGGGTGTCTGGATGATCCGCAAAGAGGTCGATGTGGATGTCAAAGACAGTTACGGCCTTACACCGCTGTTCTATGCGACCAAACACGCACTGCCGGACACAACGATGCGTCTTCTCAAGAAGAAAGTGCCGACGAACTGTACAGATAAAAAAGGGATGACCCCGCTGCTCTATGCCGTTAAGAACAAGATGGATGAAGCGGCGCACAAGCTGATCGCCAAGGGTGCCAATATCCATGCGAAAAACGCCAAAGGCGAGACCGCGCTTGTCTTAGCGATGGAAAACAGGATGAACACGCTTTTTGCTACGCTCATCAATAGCGGGGCGATGCTCAATGTACAGACAAAAGAGGGCACGACGCCGCTTTTCTATGCAGCCGCCAACGACCTCTACAAGACATTGCCGCTGATGCTGAGGAAAGGTGCGGCCATCAACGCTCAGGACAAGTACGGCCGTACGGCGCTGATGAAAGCACTTCAGAACAAGCACGGCAAGATGGCTACGGAGCTGCTGCATAGCAAGGCCGATGTCAACATCGCCGACAACGACAAACAGACCCCGCTGCACTACGCCATCCATAACTCGATGACCAAACCGGCCATCTCGCTGGTCAACGCCGGAGCAGATATCAATGCCGCCAACCGCTACGGCGAGACACCGCTTATGAACGCGGCGGAAAAAGGGCTTAAAAACGTTGTGAAGATACTGCTGAAAAACGGTGCCAAGGCCGATGCCAAGGACAAAGAGGGCAGAAGTGCACTGACCTACGCCAAGGAGAACAAGCATAACGATGTCGCCCACCTGATAGAGAATGCGCTGCATTAAGCGGAAGCTTCGCGCAGTTATGCGCCTGAAGCCTTTGAGCTCCGATCCAAACCTCTCTCTTTTCATAAACTCCGCGTAACTCTTTTGGTACAATAGTCTTACTATTTTCAAGGAGTTCCTATGCCTAAAGTCATTGTTCCCATTGCAGAAGGTTTTGAAGAGCTTGAGGCGGTAGCGCTCATCGATGTGATGCGCCGCGCGGGCATCGAAGTTACGGTCGCGTCCGTCGAAGGCGCAGTCACTGTCAAAGGCGCCAACGGCATCACGCTTGCCACAGACCGAAGTATCGAGGGTATCAGCGCCGATGATATCGACATGATCGTCCTGCCCGGCGGGTGGGGCGGTACGGATATCCTCGCCGTCAATGCGCACGTGCAGAACCTGCTTAAAGCGATGGACGCCAAAGGCAAAAACATCGGTGCGATGTGTGCGGCGCCTTACGCCCTGCATAGTGCCGGCGTACTCAAGCCAAACTACACCTGCTACCCCTCTGCCGAAGAGAAGATACGCCTTGAGGGGTATCAGGGAGACAGGGCGCAGGTGGTAGAAGACGGCAACGTCATGACGTCCCGCGGACCGGGAACGGCCATCTGCTTCGGCCTTGCGATCGTCAGGAAACTGGCAGGCCAGGCTACCTACGAGCAGCTCAAAGCGGGCCTGCTGGCGGATTACTGCGAGTGATGGACGCCACGTCAAGACTTGCAGTTGTCAACATCGTGCAAAAGGTTGTCGTGGCGGCCATGGTCGCCCTGTGGCTCTACGCCATCTACAGCTTCGCCACCAGCGGCTTGCCCATAATGCGCCAGATGCTCGGCTGCATGTTCTCGACCATGCTGGTTTTCGGGCTGTTGTCGCTGGGGAGTAAGGCGTTGGCGCGTTACCGTGCCCGGCTCGAAGAGCAGCAGGCGGGTTGACGTTCAACGTCGCGGCTGCGTTCTCTGCAGCTTATTGCGTTACATCCGCCATAAAAAGGTCGAAGGGCTCTTCTGTCTCCTCTTTTCCTTCGCCTTTTGCAATCGCAAAACAGGTGTCGGCATGTTTTTTTGCCAGCGCGACAAGTTCGCCGTCGAGTTTTCCGCTGGCGGCAAACTCATCAAGTATTCCGAGCACCTTCTCTTGCGTCATACCCTCACGATAGGGCCTGTCCTGCACCAGTGCCTGAAAAACGTCTGCCACGGCGATGATGCGCGCTTCGATACTCAAATCTTTTTCGGAGGGGTGAAAAGGGTAGCCGACCCCGTTGAGCCCCTCATGGTGAAACGCGGCCCAGAGGGCGATCTCTCCGAGTCCCTTGATGTGACGCAGGATCTCATAGGTCTCATAGCTGTGCTGGTTCATGATGGAGCGCTCTATGTCGTTCAGGGCACCGGGCTTTTCAAGTATCTTGTCGGGCGTATGCAGCTTGCCCAGATCGTGCAGCAGACCGGCTATTTCGATCTTTTCGCACTGTTCGCCCGCAAGACCGTAAGCATTGGCAAGGTATTTTGCGACAGCGGCAACGCGCATCGAGTGCTGCGCCGTAAAAGGGCTTTTCTGATCTACCACGTAGGCCATGATGAGCGAGAGCTGCTTCAGCTGGGAAATGGTGAGGTTCTGACTCGTTTCATAGAGCCCCATATCCCATGTGTAGCGGGTTATATGACGATCTTCCAGGGCGATCCAGAACGCTTCGGACCGCTCCACTTCCCTGAAGGCATCGACGATATGCGGGTCAAAATACTTCCCCTCGTAACTGCTGATGGACTTAACGATCTCATCACGTGCGAGCAGAATATCGTTCCCGTAATGCGTTGAAGCCAAGACGTCGACACGGTCTGAAAGAAAGACAAGATTGGCCATACGCGCATTGTGCGGGGTGATGTCAAGTTCTTTAAGCTCTTCCCATGGCGTATGGTGGTGAAGGATCGGCATGGCAAAATCCGAAAGCGGTTCGAAATCCTTTAAAAGCCGGTAGCCTATCTCGCAGTGTATATGCGCATCGTTCCAGTCAAAATGGTTGACCAGGCTCGAATGCATCTGCTCGGTCGAAACACCGCAGTCATGGAGCAGACCGAGGTTAAAGGCAAAGTGGATATCCTGTTCGCTAAAACCTAGCTGATGGCCAAGCTGGCTGGCGATATAGCCCACACGCTTTCCGTGGTTTGTATCGTTCATCCCTACCAGTGAGACAGCTGTTTCAATGGCGATGACCATCTGTCGAAGATCAACGTGCAGATCGGAAAATTGCGGCATGGTGTCACATCCTTGCTGTTAGAGGCTATAAAAGTTATGAGAGCTATTTTACATAAAAAAGCTCAAAAGTACAGGCATGCATCGTATAGCAAAACATTTTACAAGAATGTTTAAGCTCGATGCTCTGCCGGGAGATAGGGCTTTTGCACACAGGGCCAACTGTTTACAGGCAGAAAGTTTTCTTGTAGAACGTTAAATAGATCGCAGACAACAGCAACATTTTAAGCTCTCATCACTATAATAAGAAGACTATTTATCATCTATGATTACAAGGTTTTCGATGAGCGTTTCCCAGTTTACCCACCTGCACCTGCATACCGAGTACTCCCTGCTAGACGGCGCGAACAAGATCTCCAATCTTGTCGACCGCGTCAAGGAGCTGGGGATGGACTCGGTGGCCATGACCGACTATGGCACCATGTTCGGCGCCATCGACTTCTACCAGCAGTGCAAGGGTGCCGGGCTGAAGCCCATTATCGGGATGGATGGGTATATCCATAACGGTGAAGAGATAGGGGACAAGAGCACTAAGCAGCGTTTCCACATCTGCCTCTTCGCCAAGAACCAGAAGGGGTACGAGAACCTGATGTACCTCTCTTCCAAAGCGTACATCGACGGTTTCTACTACTTCCCGCGCATCAACAAGCAGGAGCTGCGCGAGCACAGCGAGGGACTCATCTGTACCTCCGCCTGTCTTCAGGGCGAAGTGAACTGGCATCTCAACCTTGCCAATGAGCGTAACGTCAAGAACGGCGCCGAGGGGTACGAGGGTGCAAAACGCGTTGCGCTGGAGTACAAAGAGATGTTCGGCGACGACTTCTACCTTGAGCTGATGCGCCACGGTATCGGCGACCAGTACTTCATCGACGAGCAGGTGCTCAGGCTCTCTCAGGAGACCGGCATCAAGCTCGTCGCCACCAACGACACCCACTATACCTATCCCGATGACGCACAGTACCACGAGGCGTTTATGTGTATCGGGATGAATAAACTCTACGACGACCCCAACCGCATGCGCCACTCGGTACATGAGTTCTACCTCAAAAGCCCCGAGCAGATGGCCCGTCTTTTTGCGGACATCCCCGAGGCTATCGAAAACACGCAGGAGATCGTACAGAAGTGTCAGCTCGAACTCGACCTCGGAGACCCGACACCGCCAAACTTCAAGTTCACCCCCGAATATGCGGCCAACGAAGGGCTGGACATCAACTTCGAAGATGATGCACCGCTGCCACCTGACGCCGACAGCGACGCGAAGAAGAAGTGGCTCAGCGCCGCGGACAAGAACGACGCGGCGTACTTCATCTACCGCTGCAAGGTGGGACTTGAAGACCGTCTTAAGTACGTACCTGAGGAGCGCCACCAGGAGTACAAAGAGCGTCTGGAGTTCGAGATGGATATCATCAACTCCATGAAGTTCCCCGGCTACATGCTTATTGTATGGGACTTCGTGAAGGTCGCCAAAGAGATGGGCATCGCCGTCGGACCGGGGCGCGGTTCCGCAGCGGGAAGCCTTGTCGCGTTCGCGCTGGAGATCACCGACATCGACCCGATGAAGTACGACCTGCTCTTCGAGCGTTTTCTCAACCCCGAACGTGT
>JBFEWT010000017.1:0-27212 GCA_041546225.1 Sulfurimonadaceae bacterium | reverse complement strand
AATGCCGTTCAGTCAGCATTAAAAGTTGATGGCGTATGCCCTTCTCCAGGTTCATCAAATTATAGAACGCTTACTGGCGGTGATGAGTGTATTCAGCTTACTATTCAGGATGGCGGTCCAAATGATGCCGATGGCTGGGCAAATGCCGAGATCAAAGACCCGGGTGCTATAATGGCGGAAGAAAATAGCAGCAGCAGCGGCGGCAGCGGCAGTACCGGTATCTGGATGCTGCTAGGACTCGGACTCCTGAGTCTCTACGGCATGTACGCCCGCCGCAGGATTACGAACTAAATTTTCTTCTCAGCCCTATGACAAAGGCTGAGGCCATTCCCATGAGCGCACCGAAAAGGTGCGATTCCGTCACGACACTCCCCTCTATGATTTCCGATGAGAACGCACCGTAGAAATGTTCTGCCATGAGTTTGACAATGATGCCTGTCAGGAGAATCATACTGAGACGATCTTTTTGCACTGTTCCCATCAACGCACCGCATATCAGCAGCGCATGCAAAACACCCGAAAGCCCGACATACCACTGCAAAGAGGGCATAAAAAGGTAAAAACCGAGTGTGATGCCCACTGCACTCGCGAAGAGTGTAGAGACCCACTCCGTCTGGGTCAGAAAGTCTCCGACAAGTATCCATATAAACACCAGTGCGGCGGCATTCATCCAGAAGTGTGTCCAGTCAAGGTGTACCAGGTGCGCACTCAGCAGGCGCCAGAGCTCTCCATCAGTTATGAACGACTGTTCATAACGCAGCAGCGCCGTCGCTTCGGGCCCCGCCAGTTGGGTAAATAGAGCGGTGAAGAGGAGAAGGAGAGGAAGGGCGTAGGACCTTAAGACAAAGAAGCGCGGCATCGTCTTACTTTGTGACCAGGTCCTGTGCGCTCTCCTGTGTCATCTGAAAACGGGTAGGGATGAACTTGACAGCTTTTGCTTCGGGCAAGGCGTCCAGACTCTCGTCTATCATGATGAACCCGTTTGACTGTGCCAGAGGGGAGATCATGCCCGGGGCAAATTTCGCACAGGCGGTAAAGGTTGTGCCGTCATAATAGCCCGGTACCAACGTGCGGCGGCCCGGCTTGAGCGAGAAGTCATGCGCCATGAGGGCACTTACACTGCCGAGATGCTTGCGTGCTGCACCGCTGAGGGCGAGGATGATGCTCTGTGCAAAGAGTTCGAAGTTCATCGCAGCTGCGAGCGGATTGCCCGGAAGATTGAGCACGTAGGTTGTGCCGATGCGTCCAAAGGTGGTCGGCTTCCCGGGTTTGATGTTGATCTTATCGAAAAGTGTCTCGAAACCGAAAGCGCCGAAAGCCTCTTTGGTGTAGTCCGCGTCGCCGACGCTCACACCGCCGGATGTGATGATAAGATCGGAGTCGAGGGCGCTGCCGATATACTTCTTGATCTCATCGAGGCTGTCTTTCGCCGTCCCTACGAAACTGATCTCGCAACCGAGCTCCTGTGCGCGGGCGTTGAAGGTCGGGGTGTTTGTATTGTAAAGCTGGTGCGCTTCGACACTCTCAAAATGCATCTTCAGTTCGCTGCCCGATGCAAAGAGGGCGATGCGCGGTCTCTTGTGGACGTTGACATGGCTGATGCCCTGCGATGCGAGCAGCGTTATGCGGTGGGCGAAGAGCTGCTCTCCGCGTTGCAGGAGCAGGTCGCCGCTCTGGATATCCTCGCCGCAGAGGCGGATGTGCTGGCTTGGCTTCAGGGCTTCAGGCAGGGTGACATGATCACTGTCGGCGGGGGTGGTGTTCTCGACGGGGACGATGCATTCGGTCCCTTCGGGGATTTTTGCCCCGGTCATGATCTTGACACAGGCCCCTTCATACACTTTCGCCTCGATATCGTCACCGGCGAAAATGGTCGTCAGTACCTCGACATTTTTGCCGGCATCGGCGCAGGTAACGGCATACCCGTCCATTGCCGAGTTGTCAAAAGGGGGCAGGTTGTGCACGGCATGGATATCTTCAGCCAGTATCCGGCCCAAGGCCATCTCAAGGGGCAAAAGTTCTGTTTGTTTTGCGCTGACGGCATCGTAAATGATCTGTAAAGCTTCTTCAACGGAGACGGCCATGGGTTACCTTGTGTTTCATTTACCTGATTATAGGGAAGTTGGGGTAAAATTTCGTTTATGGAAGAGATGTATACAATGACAATCGGTGTTCATGCCTTCGTCGTCTGGGCGTTGATAGGTGTGACAGGGCTTAATATAGTACAGTTGCTGATGGCGGAGAATATCTACCAGTATGCCAACAAGACACGTGTCTGGATGCCGGTCGGCGCGACACTTATCGCTGCAGTGCTCTTTACGGGTACGATTATGATGGCCGCAAAGCATCTTGACTTTACGGTTGAGAACATTGTGATGATCGTATTCGGTATCGTGATGATCGTACTCGAGGTCAAACGCTACAAGATACTCAAACGTACCGATCCGAGAAAAGAGGATGCGATGGCGTCGTACAAGCGTATCGCCCTGCGTATTCTTGGAGCAGAGATGATCTGGACAGCCGGTATCACCGCCTGGATGGTACTGTGATCTTTCTTTTTGACGAGGATGCGGGAAAAGAAACGCTGCTTGTCAAAGGCGAGAACTACAAATACCTGATAAAGGTGCGCCGTCATCAGGTCGGGGATGTCGTCGCTTTCCGGCACCCTGAAAGTACGCAGATGCTGCACAGCTACTCCCTCATAGATATCGACGGGCGCAACGCCCGTTTCACACTTCAAAACAGTACGGAATCCATCGTAAAAGCGGATAAAAAACTGCATATCGGCTGGTGTGTCATCGACCCGAAATCGGTCGAAAAAGTACTGCCGATGCTCAATGAGCTTGGGGTCGAGAAGATCACCTTTATCAACTGCGAACGCTCGCAGAAGAACTTCAGAAGCGACCTGAAACGGTATGAACGCATGGTCACGGCATCGATGCAGCAGTGCGGGCGCAGTGCCATGATGGCATTCGCGACGGCAGGTTCGCTCAGCGAGTTTATTGCGTCGCATCCCGATACGGCGGTGTTTGATTTTTGTGAAAACGTGCTTCAGGAGACATCGGATATCGAGACGGTGCTGATAGGCTGCGAAGGCGGTTTTAGCGAAAAAGAGCGTGAGCTGCTCTCGAAGCAGCGGAGGTTCAGGCTCGACACCCCGCTGGTTCTAAGGTCGGAGAGTGCTGCGGTTGCCGTCAGCAGTAAAATCCTGCTTTAAAAGCTCTGTGAATAACTCAGCAGGAAGTTCCTGCCTTCTCTGATCACGCCGTTTTCTGTACGGTAGTAGTAGCTCGGATCGCGTATAACATCATCGAAAATGTTTTTAACACTCAGGCGTATCAGGCTGCCGGGCGAGGCTTTGAAGGTAACGGTCTCATCCCAGACGCGCTGAATCGGCACCGTCGTATCGCGATCGCCCCAGTAGGGATCGGTGAAGATCTCATTCTGGTTGGTCGCGCTGTACCAGCGGAATGTGGTACCGAAACTCAGGTTTGCAGTGGCACGGTAGATATGCATCGCTTTGAACATATAATCGGACACATCGGGCATATCGACTTCGACGTAGTATTCGGGAAGGATATATGTCGTCTCCTGCCATGTACCGTTTAGATAGAGTTCATGCTGTGTGTCTGCACGGTAAAAATACTCCATCTCCACCCCTTGACTGTGGCGGCTGTCATAGTTTCTATACCCCGTCTCAGTCAAAAACTCCTCTTCGATGTCGATGACGTTCTTGAGATCGGCATAAAAGAAGTTCAATGCTACCTTCTGACCCATAGAGGGCTTGTAGATCGCAACCGCTTCATAGGTATGGGTCTCTTCGGGTTTGATATCCTCGTCGCCTGCACGGAAATTGATGTGCGGATTGGCGTAGGCTTCCACCCAGCTTGGTGCTCTGAAGCCTGAACCGTAGAGAAGCTTGAAGATCATGTTGTCGTTAGCGCGCCAGACAAGCGCGGCGCGTGAGCTCGGCTGCGTTCCGAAATCCGAGTAGTTGTCTATACGGACACCCAGTGTCAGGTCAATTGCATCGGTGATGGCATAAAGCTCCTGCAGCGACGCGTAAAGGTTGGTCCGGCTCACTTTATGGCTCAGCAGCGTATCGGTCTGATCGTGATTGAGGGCAGGTTCGCCGTTATAATAGAAGTTGGGATAATCAGGATGCGTTACGATGTAGTCCCAGTTATCATAGATGAGGTCTTCGAGGTTATTGGAAAAACTGTCTTTGATCAGCCAGGCGTGACGTGCTCCGAAGGTCAGTTGAAGATCGTGCCCTTCGGGAACGGAAGGGAGCAACGTCACTTCGGCTTCCGCAGAGCGTTCGCTGTTATGTTCGCTGTATCTCTGTCCCTCGGTAGCCGTCAGGTTGAAGTCGGTCATGTTCTTTTGCAGGTTGCTGTTGATCTTCGAAAGCAGGTAAAGGTCTGCCGTAACATCAAGCTCATGCTGGTTGAACGCGGCCTTGGTCGCTACTTTCCAGTCTGAAAAAAGTGCGCTCTCATAGGAGATCTGGGCAAAAAAGTGTGCATTTTCATGATCGTTCTCAGGATAGGGGACGAGTTTTCCCTCAAAGCCGTAATGGTTTCCGACGACATTGCGCTTATAGCGTGCCTGAAGTTCAAAATTGCCCTTTTTGGCCCGCATACCGATGGAGAAGTCATCAAAGACGTCATTGGTATAGGGCTGTGTAGGATTGCTGGATTCATCACCGATGTCGATTTGTTTATCGCTGAACTGGTAGTAACCGTCAGCAAAGATCTTCCACTCCCCGGTATCGGTATAGGTCGTCGCCCCGCCAAGGGCATATTTATAACTTCCCAGACTGGTATAGGTCTTATTGGCTGTAAGCCCTTCGCCGCTTTTGGTTATGACGTTCACCGCGCCGTAAAACGCACCGGCACCGTAAATGGTCGAGCCCGGACCGCGCAGCAGTTCTATACGCTCGACCATGGCCAGCGGGAAATCCATATAGTGGTAAGCCGTACCGTATGTCTCGGTATTGACCCCGTTGCCGTCAATGAGCAGTTTTATCTTGTCCGAGAGGTAGGCATTGGGGTTTTTGAGCCCGCGCACGGTGATCATGGGGTAGCCCATCGGGCTTATCTGCACCTGGATACCCGGCAGCAGGTCAAGGGCCTCGCTGAGATTCTGTGCACCGGAGGCCTGCAGCGAATCGGCATCTATAACGGTCACGACAGAGGGGAGGTAGTCGACATTCATCCCTTTCTTGGTCGCTATTTCGCTCACTTCGTCAAGCAGGGTCAGTATCTGGGACATTTGTGTGTCGTTCTCGACGGCGAAAGAGCACAGAGATGCGGTAAGGAGCAGAGTAGGGATGCGTAACATTATGTATGGCCTGCCTTAGATAGGATTTGTTTTTATTATATAGGTAACTCCTTTAATCGCTATTTCATAATAAGCGATATGAAACGGTTTGTTACCAATTGTAATGGTGCTCCAACTGGATTAAAGTATTAAAAAACAATTAAAAACGTACAGTAAGTGACATCTTCTCTATGGTTTTGAAGGACTTTAAGAGAGGGCAGTTGTAAAAAAAAGTTTTTTACGCTAAAATTCGCGTCCAATTCCCCGCACCTGTACGGGAGTAAAATATACAGATATACGTACAATGACGTGTATCATCCAAGGCAAACGAAATGAAAAAAGAAATTCACCCTAACGTAGTTGAATGTGCAGTATCTTGTGCATGCGGAAACACTTTCCAGACAAAAAGCACACTTCCGGAACTGAAGATCGATATCTGTAACGAGTGTCACCCGTTCTATACAGGTTCACAGAAAGTTGTTGATACTGCCGGACGTATCGAGAAGTTCAAAAAACGTTACAACATGGACTAAGCCTTTTGGCTGCATAGGCGATGTTGACACTTGTCCCCACGCCTATCGGCAATATCGGCGACATCTCGCTGCGGACCATGGAGGTCTTCAGCGAGGCCGATGTGCTGCTCTGTGAAGATACCCGCGTTACGAAAAAACTCCTTAACCTTTTAAAAGAACGTTACGACCTGACGACAAAAGACCCCCGTTTTATTGCACTGCATTCGCATAATGAGCACCATTTCATTGAAACGCTCGAAGCGTCGTTTTTTGAGCAGAATGTCGTTTATGCCAGCGATGCGGGCATGCCGGGTATCAGCGATCCCGGGCAGGCGCTCATCCGCTACTGTATCGATCACGCAGTAGAGTACGACATACTCCCCGGTGCAAATGCTGCGCTTACGGCTTTTGTCGCCAGCGGGTTTGTCACGACACAGATGCTCTTTTTCGGCTTTTTGCCGCACAAAGGCGGTGACCGGAAAAAAGCCTTGAACGAAGCGCTTTACAACGGGTATACGACCGTGTTGTACGAATCACCCCACCGTCTTGAAAAGATGCTCAAAGAGATCGCTGAAGAGGCCCCGCAGCGCCGGCTTTTCCTTGCGAAGGAGCTGAGTAAAAAGTACCAGCACTACTATCACGGGACAGCGTCTGAGCTGCTGGCACTCCTGGCCGGCGGGATCAAGGGCGAGTGGGTCGTCGTTATCGAAGCGGGGGAACAGCAGCAGGGCGGATTCTCCGAAAAAGATGTCCTTGCCCTGGACATTCCTAAAAAAGCCGCCGCAAAACTCATCGCCAAGATCACCGGCGAGCACCCCAAGGCCTGCTACCAGCGTCTTCTCGATTCAGAATAAAAAATATTTGTATTTTTTATACGTTTAAGCCTCTTTTTGCTACTATCTACCCATGATTATTTATGGAAAACAGCCCGTTTATTATGTAGTTGAGCGCCACCCTGACAAAATCAAGACACTTTATCTTGCAAAAGAGATCGAGAAAAAAGAGTACAGCCGCCTCATGCGGATGGATTTTGCCGTGGAACGCCTGCATGAAAAAGCAGCACAGCAAAAAAGTAAAAGCGGTAACCATCAAGGTTTTTTGGCAGAGGTTGACGAGATCCGCCTTCGTGATCTCAAAGAGGTCACGAAGCATGAGTTCGTAGTGGTCCTGAGCGGGCTTACCGATGTGGGCAATATCGGGGCTATCATCCGCAGCGCCTATGCACTCGGGGCCGGAGCCGTCATCGTTTGCGGATTAAAGCAATTGGCCCTTGAGCCGATATTACGCAGTAGCAGCGGAGCACTATACGACATGCCGCTTGTGGTGCAGACCAACCTGTTTGATGTTTTGAACGAATTGAAACTCGCAGGATTTGAGACCTACGGCGCGGTGATGGACGGCGAAGATGTCCGAAACGTTTCTCCTGCAGGCAAACGGGCATTGGTCATGGGTAACGAATCCGAGGGGATACCTGCCCGGGCCGAAAAACGTCTCGACCATAAGGTCAGCATTAAGATGGCGAACGATTTCGATTCACTTAATGTCAGTGCGGCAGCTGCAATATTGATGGACAGGATGCGATAAGATGGTAGACGGTTTTGAACATTTAAAGCGTCTCGGGGCGCAAA
This sequence comes from Sulfurimonadaceae bacterium, assembly GCA_041546225.1. Classification (GTDB taxonomy): domain Bacteria; phylum Campylobacterota; class Campylobacteria; order Campylobacterales; family Sulfurimonadaceae; genus JBFEWT01. The sequence continues at coordinate 19,747 of JBFEWT010000017.1, read as the reverse complement.
AGATCCACGATACGACACACATATCAAGAAAAAACATTGAACTGATACTGGAGAAGTCGTTTGAGAAGTTGAACAAGATCCAGTTTATGGGCTTTATCTCGATCCTTGAGCGCGAGTATTCGATAGACCTTGGTGCCCTGAAAGAGGAGTACCTCCGTTATGCGGGCGATGCAGACGAAGCGATGAGTGTTTCTGCGGAATCCGGTGATAAACAGCAGGAGCGTACACTCAACAAAGGGGTGATCGGCGCTATCGTCATCATCGTCATCGTTTTGGCCATTATTGCATTTAACGGCTCCGAAGAGGAAGAGGAACCGGCGGTTTCAGATCTCAATACGGCACTGATCCAGGAGACGAAAGCGCAGATGGAAGCGGCTCAGGTCGAAGAGCCGGTCGTCGAAGAGCCGGTCGCCGTCGTACGCCACCTGGCTATTGTTCCCAAGATGAACCTCTGGGTCGGCATGATCGACCTTGAGAACAATAAACGAACGACCAGAATGACCGAAAAGGCTTTTGAGCTTGATGCGGAGAAGTCCTGGCTGATCATTATGGGGCACGGGCAGGTTAAAGTCGAGCATGGTGACGAGACACTCGACCTTAATGACCGCAAGCGTGTACGCCTGCTGTATGAAGACGGTGTGCTTGTGCGCATCAATCAAGAGCAGTTTATCGTAAAGAACAGGGGAAGTGACTGGTGAGACTGTTTTGGCTCCTGGCCCTCCTTTTCCTTTCGCTGCGCGCGGACGAACTGCTCTTTGAAAAGGTCCAGTCCATCATAGAAGCGCAGACGTTCGAGGAGAACAGGGCGTTTATAGAGATCATCTTCTCGCCTTATGAGAACTACTACCACAATGAGCGTATCGACACGGTAAAAGTCATTGAGACGCTTAAAGAGAACGGCCTGCTCAACCTCTATTTTGAGTCACCGCAGTCGCTGGAGATCACTTTTTCGACCAACGGACAGCCGCTCTTTTTTGTCAAAATCATGGGTGACGTGCTGCGCTCCATGGGCTACTACCGGTATGTTACGGAGGAGTCGAAGCTCGATGAGAGTGCGTTTGCGTGGAAGATAAAGCTTACCTCGGAGTATGCGACCGACCCGACCATGCTGCGAAGCGAGCTCAACAAACGCGGCTGCGATATTGTCGATGTTGTCCGCGACAGCGCTCAAAAATGGCACTACGAGATCGACATGTCACAGGCACATCTTGATCTGACGAAGATACTCAATGGCGAAGAGCTTACGTTTAAACGTTCCCTGGATGCCCATTGGCTGGATGTTTCCAATGTAAAACGTCTTACCGTATGGAGTTTAAAAGGAAATAACTGGTATCCTTACGTCGCATTTTATGACAGTACGTTGCGTTTATTGAAAGTCTATAAACGCGACCGCAAAACCTGGCAGATAACCCTGGCGCTTCCGCGTGATACCGCCTATGTGAAGATAGGGGATCTGTACAGTCTAAAAAATATTAAAGACGGACTGCGCATTCAGGCGCAGGGAGTAAAGTAGGAATCCTATGTTTGACGAAATTGAATTTGACCGGATTAAGCGTCTGCCGAAATATGTTTTTGCAGAAGTCAATGACCTGAAAATGGCAGAGCGCCGTGCCGGTGCCGATGTTATCGATTTTAGTATGGGTAACCCGGATGGGGATACTCCTGAGCATATTCGTGAAAAGCTGATTGAGTCGGCACAGAAGACAAAGACTCACGGCTATTCGAATTCCAAAGGCATTATCAAACTGCGTACGGCGATTTGTGACTGGTACAAGCGCCGTTACGATGTCGACCTTGACCCTGAGACGGAAGCAGTAGCGACGATGGGTTCGAAAGAGGGCTACGCGCACCTCGCCTATGCTATTACGAACCCGGGTGACGTGGCAGTCGTACCTGATCCGACATACCCGATCCACTCGTATGCGTTTATCCTTGCGGGCGGTAATGTCCAGAAGATGGAACTGCCGTTCGATGAAGATTACAATGTCGATGAGGATCAGTTCTTTGTCAACCTTGACCATGCGTTCAGAGACTCGTTCCCGAAACCGAAATATGTCGTAGTGAACTTCCCGCACAACCCCTCAACGGCAACGGTAACACCGGAGTTTTATGAGCGCCTGGTCGCCTTGGCGAAAAAAGAGCGTTTTTACATCATCAGCGATATCGCTTACGGTGACATCACGTTTGACGGCTACATGACACCGTCCATCATGTCCGTACCGGGTGCGAAGGATGTCGCTGTGGAATCGTTTACCCTCTCAAAGAGCTACAACATGGCCGGTTGGCGCGTAGGCTTCTTTGTCGGTAACAAAAAGCTCATCGGCGCCCTGCAGAAGATCAAAAGCTGGCTGGATTACGGTATGTTCACACCGATCCAGGTGGCGGCGACCGTAGCGCTTAACGGTGATCAGACCTGTGTGGAAGAGATCATTCACAAGTATGATGTCCGTCAGGATGTACTGCTGGATGCATTTAACCGCGCCGGCTGGCCGATCCGCCGCAACAAGGCATCGATGTTCGTCTGGGCCAAGATCCCTCCGTGCGTCGAACACCTCGGTTCTCTTGAGTTTTCCAAGCGCCTGCTCGTCGAAGCGCAGGTCGCTGTCGCACCGGGTATCGGTTTCGGTGATTATGGCGAGGGCTATGTGCGTATCGCATTGATCGAGAACGAAAATCGCATCCGTCAGGCCGCGAAAAACATCAAACGCTTTTTGCAGCAGTTTGAAGAGAGTGAGAGTAAGTAATGATTAAAGTCGGTGTCATAGGCGTTGGAACAGTAGGTACCTCGGTCGTTAAGATCCTCAGTGACAACAAAGAGATGATCACCGCACGTGCGGGTGACGAGATCGTTGTAAAAAGCGGCGTCGTGCGTAACCTGAACAAAGCGCGCGATATCGACATCGCCCTTACGGCAGATCCGTACGATATCGTCAACGACCCCGAGATCGACATTGTCGTCGAATTGATGGGCGGCGTTGAAGAGCCGTTCGAAGTGGTCAAGACAGCATTGCAAAACGGCAAAGCGGTCGTCACGGCGAACAAAGCGCTGCTGGCGTACCACCGCTACGAACTCCAGGACATCGCCAAAGACCTGGCATTCGAATACGAAGCAAGTGTCGCCGGCGGTATTCCTATCATCAACGCGCTGCGCGACGGCCTCTCTGCAAACCACATCGAATCGATCATGGGTATCATGAACGGTACGTGTAACTATATGCTGACGAAGATGATGGACGAGGGTGTCGCCTTTGACGCCATCTTGCAAGAGTCGCAGGACCTTGGCTACGCGGAAGCGGACCCGACCTTCGACATCGGCGGTTTCGATGCGGCACATAAACTGCTCATCCTCGCTTCCATCGCTTACGGCATCGATGCCAAGCCCGAAGATATACTCATCGAGGGTATACAGAACGTTACACAAGACGACATCGCTTTTGCCAAAGAGTTCGGGTATGCCGTGAAACTGCTCGGTATCGCCAAGCGTGACGGCGACGAAGTGGAACTGCGCGTGCATGCCGCACTGGTCAAAAAAGATGAGATGATCGCCAAGATCGACGGCGTCATGAACGGGATCAGCGTCGTCGGCGACCGTGTCGGCGAGACACTCTACTACGGCCCGGGTGCCGGCGGTGACGCTACTGCGAGCGCCGTGGTCGCGAACATTATCGATATTGTCCGCTCCGGTAAGCGTGCACCGATGCTGGGCTTTGACAAACCGCTCGAAGCGGGTCTGAAACTCAAAGCGAAAGAGCGTATCGCATCCAAGTACTACCTCCGCCTGAAAGTTGAAGACAAGCCGGGTGTCCTTGCACAGATCACAAAGCTCTTCGGAGAGCACAACATCTCCATCGAGACGATGCTTCAGCGTCCTACTGATGGAAATTATGCCAACCTTCTTTTCTCAACACACATCGCGATCGAAGCAGATATCCAGCGTGTTATAGAATCATTGAACGCTTTTGCATTCATCGCTGCCGAACCGGTGATGATCCGTATCGTCTGACCCTTCGGGTCTGCGTACCCTGCTTTTTTCTTCTCTTTTCAAAACTGATCAAACCACTCTTCCCACCTGCCTTGAGGCCTGAACACGTTATGCCGCAGCCGTACCATCAGCACTTAATTTACTGAATACGCCGCTATGGTAGAATAGGTCAATAGCATCTTTAAAAATGACATGCGTAAAATTTCAGACAACAGGCTGCTTTAATGAGTGATATACATCTGGGGAGTACAGGAGAAGAGGGTGCAGAGGCTTTGATCGGGCAGCTCAACAAGATCGGTATGGCACTCTCTGCGGAACACGACCGCAATGTATTGCTCGAATTGATCCTGACGGAGCTGAAAACATTGACCACTGCCGATGCAGGGACACTTTACCTGAAAAGTGCGGACGAGCAGTTTTTGGAGTTCAATGTGGTCCAGACCGACTCGCTGGGTGTAAAGATGGGCGGTACGCATGAACCTATTGAATGGGAGCCGCTGCGGCTCTACAGCGAAGATGGCAGCGAGAACAGGGAAATGGTCGCCGTGCTGTGCGCCATTGAAGGTAAAGTAGTCGCCATCGATGATGTGCACACTACGAACGCGTGGGATTTTACCGGCACCAAGATGTTCGATGCCAGCACCGGCTACCGTTCAAAGTCGATGCTGGTCATCCCGATGCGCAATCATGAAGCGGAGATCATCGGGGTATGCCAGCTGATAAACCGGATCGATCCTCGCAGCGGGGAGATCGTCTCCTTTACGCAAGCCGACAGGGATATCGCACTCTCCGTGGCATCGCAGGCGGCCGTTGCGCTTACAAACACACAGCTCATCAATGACCTGAAGAAGCTTTTGCGGTCGTTTATCCAAAGTATCGCGACCGCCATCGATGAAAAGTCTCCGCATACGGGGGGACACATCAGGAAAGTGGCGAAGATAACGGGCTTGATGAGTGAAGCGATCAACGCTTCGGACGAGGGCGTGTTTAAAGATATATATTATGATGCGCATGAGCTCGAAGAGCTTCATATCGCTGCATTGATGCATGATGTCGGGAAGATCACTACACCCGAATACGTCATCAACAAGACGACGAAACTCGAAACGATATACGACCGTATCGAAATAGTCAAAATGCGTTTCGAGCTGCTGAAGAGAGAGCGCGAACTCGCTTTTTATAAAGAGAAAGAGGCTTTGGGGGGCAAAGAAGATGCAGTGCTTGAAAAACGCAAAGCGGAGTTCCTGCGGGATGTTCAGATGCTTGATGAAGAGATGGCTTTTTTGGAGAGCATCAACATAGGCGGCGAAGTGATGCACGAAGATGATATCGCGCGGGTGCATGAGATCGCCAAAAGAGAGTGGTGTGCCGGCGGCAAAAAAGAGCCGCTTCTCAGCAGGGACGAACTTGAAAATATTACGATCGCCAAAGGGACGCTGAACAGTGCTGAACGCGAGATCATCAACGATCATGCCCGCGTTAGCCACGAGATGCTGCGGCAGCTTCCCTTTCCGAAGAAACTGCGAAGAGTTCCCGAAATCGCCGGCGGCCATCACGAGCGGCTTGACGGGACGGGTTACCCGCTGGGATTAAGCGCGAAAGAGCTTTCGCTCGAAGCGAGGATACTGGCATTCGCGGACATCTTTGAGGCATTGACCGCTTCGGACAGACCCTATAAAGAGACCATGCCTATGAGTATGGTAAAACGCATCATGGAGTCGATGGCGGAACAGAACGCGCTGGACAAAGAGGTCGTGCGCTTCTTTTACGACAAAGAGCTGCACATCAGGTTCGGCCAAGAAGAGATGAGACCAGAACAGCTGGATTTTGACACTGAATGAAGAGTGTGAAGCGCTCTTCTTAGAGTTTATTTAATCAAATGCTTTTTGGAGCATTTTCCGCAATACTTAAGAGACAAGATTGTAAACTTCAACAATTTTAAAATGGGCTGGACTCCCCAAAGCCCTACGGAGTGTTCTGATGGCAAAGATGATTGACAGCGTATGTACCTATTGTGGTGTCGGATGTGACATCGTCGGTGAAGTTGAAGACAACAAAATAGTTAAGATCAGCGCATCCCCGGATGGATATGTATCACAGGGGAAACTCTGTATCAAGGGCAAGTACGGTTTTGACTTTGTCGCTTCGGACGAACGTGTCCGTCAGCCGCGTGTCAAGAAGAGCTTTTTAGAGAAGAACCCGCACATCAAAGAGGCCATCGCCTCATCGCTGGGCGAACTTGACGACACCTGGTACACGACCGATCTTGAGGGTGCGACAACGGCATCGGCGATGAAGATGCTCGAGATCAAAGAGAAGTACGGGCGTCACAGCCTCAGCTCTATCGGCGGGGCGCGAACCTCGTGCGAGAGCGCGTTCTTGTTCCAGAAATATACCCGCCAGACCCTCAAGTCACCCAACATCGACAACTGTGCACGCGTCTGCCACGCACCGAGCCTGAAAGGTATGCGTACGACCATCGGCGAGGGCGCTGCTACCAACCCGTATAACGATATTTATGAAACAGAGTTCATGATCGTCATCGGTTCGAACACGACCGAGGCACACCCTATCGTAGCCAACCGTATGATCGACGCGGCCCGTAAAAACAACAACCTGGCCGTTTTGGACGTACGCGAGATCAAACTGATGAAGTACGCCAAGCATCAGGCTATCATCCCGCACGAAGCGAACCTGCTTGTCCTCAATATGATGGCCCATGTCATCATCGAAGAGGAGCTCTATAACAAAGAGTTCATCGCAACGCGCACGAAATGGTTCGAGGAGTATAAAGAGAAGATACTCAGCGACCCGTATGCCAACCCGGACTACTTCAAGCAGCTCAAGGGGTATGAACACCTTGCCAAACTCATCCCGAACATCGCGCGCGAATATGCCGTGAAAAACTCGATGATCTTCTGGGGTCTGGGCATCACCGAACATACAGACGGTTCGTACGCGGTAATGGCGATCACCCACCTGGCGCTTCTGACGGGCAATGTCGGCCGCCACGGCGTAGGCCTCATGCCGCTACGCGGTCAGAACAACGTGCAGGGTGCCTGCGATATGGGCTGTCTGCCGTATTATGAGCCGGATTATCAGACACCCGAAGAGTCCGGCCTGGCGACACCGATCCTCATCGATGCGATGCTCGAGGGCAAGATAAAGTCCCTGCACAACATGGGCGAAGATATCATGCATATCCACCCTAACATCAACAAGATCGAAAAAGCGATGGACCAGCTGGAGTTCATCCTGGTTCAGGAACTCTTTATGACCGACATCGCACAGCGTGCGGATATTGTCGTCGGTGTGAAGTCGGCGTATGAGAAGACCGGCGTCTATGTCAATGCGATGCGCCGTCTGCACCTCTCGCAGCCGCTGGTACAGAGCGACCTCCCCGATGACTGGGAAGTGATCCAGATGCTAAGCAACAAGCTCGGGGCCAACTACGACTATAAAGAGAGCAACGACGTCTGGGAAGAGGTGCGCAAGACGGCAACGCAGCGTTACAGCGGGGCATCGTACCTGAGACTCGAGCGCCATCGCAAACGCGGACTTCAGTGGCCGGTATATAACGAAGATACGCCGGTACTGCACCTGCTTGACTTTAGAACTCCCGACGGGCTTGGGCAGTTCCATTACCATCAGTACCAGGAACGCGGGATGATCAAAGAGATTCTCGAAGATCGCCTGGAGGGGTATCATCTGACTACGGGACGTACCCTGGCGCACTACAACAATGCGGCGCAGACCAAGCGAAGCGAGTCATTGAACAAACGTTACGATGAAGACGTGCTCTTGGTCTGCGAAGAGGATGCAAAAGATTTCCCTACAGAGTATGTGATCTTGAAGAACGAGCACGGCGAGACGACTCCGCTGCGTGTCAAGCTGACCGACAAGGTGAAACCGAAAACACTTTTTGTCACCTTTCACCACTCCAGATCAAAAGTAAACGCCATCTTCGGCGACAAGCGCGATGAGCTGATCATGACGGCGGCGTTCAAATCGATCAAGGTCGATATTGTCCCTGCCGAGGCGCCGGTAGCATAGCGTGAGCCTCGCAGCGGGATTGCAGGCGGAAGAGAGAGCCTGCAGTTTCCTGCGTGAGCAGGGCTTCGATATTATCGACCGCAACGTTCACAGCCGTTTCGGCGAGATCGATATTATCGCGCTAAGAGATGAGGTGCTCCACTTCATCGAAGTCAAAAGCGCCGCCGACTACGGCAGCGCGATCCAAAACATCACCCCGACAAAACTTTCCCGTATCCTTCGAACCGTAGATACCTATCTTCAGCGCCACCGACTCACACTGGACTATGTCGTCGATGCGGTTATTGTGACACCACAAAAGGTGTCGCTGGTCGAAAATATCACCCTTTAAGATATCTTAATCAAACAACGTAGTTCATATCATTAGTAAGAATGTTTTTTAAATAGGATAAAATTTATCCGATTTATACCAGACGCCATTTCTGTATTGAAAATAACAGTATTTGGGGTCAAAGTGATTTTAAAGAATTGACAGGTATAATACTTTAAATAAATTTTCATGAAGGAATATCATGGCTAAATATATCGAGCTTACGGCTGCTAACATCGAAGAAACAGTAAAAGAGGGTGTTGCCCTTGTAGACTTTTGGGCACCATGGTGTGGTCCTTGTCGCATGATCGCTCCTGTTGTTGAAGAACTTGCAGAAGACTTTGACGGTAAAGCAAAGATCTGTAAAGTGAACACTGACGAAGAGCAGGACATCGCTATTAAATACGGTATCCGTTCTATCCCGACGATCATCTTCTTCAAAGACGGTGAAGTCGTTGAGCAAATGGTTGGTGCTGCTTCCAAGCAGGCATTTGAAGAGAAACTTAACGCTCTGCTTGCATAACAACTAGGTACTGAGCAGTTATGGCACGAAGGGGAGCAGGTCTCTTCTCGGTCACGACACTGCTCGCCTCTTTCTTTGGCGCGGCGATGGTCGCTGCCGCTTTCGCTTACTTCAACTACAAATTCTCCGAATATAAATTCGTCAACTTTTCTGAATGGGTCTTCTATCAGAAAAAAACACTGTTTACACCCACTGCCGAAAAGTATGTCGTCGTCTTTTACAGCTCTAACGTACCCGGTACCGCAGAGACGCTGAAAGAGGCTAAGGCGGCATACCCAATATTGGCAGTCGACTACTACCAGCAGAGCTTCGAATCAACGGAGAATACGCTCTTTGTACGCAGTGGTACCAACACGACTTTGCAGTTGATTCAACGCTTTAATATTTATCATACACCTACCGTTTTTATTATTAAAAAAGTCAAAGACGGACTTTATAAACAAGACAGTATGATACGCCAACTTGATACTTTAGAAGAGATTACAAAGGAATACTGATATGTTAGATTGTGCAATTATCGGGGGCGGACCGGCTGGTTTGACAGCTGGACTTTATGCTACCCGTGGTGGTTTGGATAACGTTACCATGTTTGAAAAAGGTATGCCCGGCGGGCAGATCACAAAGAGTTCCGAGATCGAGAACTATCCGGGTGTGACCGGTGAGATCACCGGTATGGATCTGATGATGCCATGGCCTGAACAGTGCCAGAAATTCGGTCTGAAACATGCGATGGTCGAAGTGACCCGTATCAGCAAGAATGATGCGGATAACTTTGTTATTCACAAGGGTGACGGTACGACAGAAGAGGCACTCAGTGTCATCGTCTGTACGGGTGCAAATCCGCGTCCTGCAGGTTTTACGGGTGAGGCGGAGTTCTTCGGTCGCGGTGTAAGTACCTGTGCGACCTGTGACGGCTTCTTTTACAAAGGTAAAGAGGTCGCAGTTATCGGTGGCGGTGATACGGCACTCGAAGAGGCGCTTTACCTTGCCAAGATCTGTGCAAAAGTCTATCTTATTCACCGCCGCGACGAGTTCCGTTCGGCGCCTAACACCATCGAACGTGTCAAGAATACGGAAAATATCGAACTGGTTCTCAATGCGGCACCGGACGAGGTTTACGGTGATGCGATGGGCGTAACGGGCATCCGTGTCAAGATGAATGACGGTGCGACACGTGAGATCGACGTACCGGGTGTTTTCATCTTCGTCGGTTATGACGTTAACAACGGTGTATTGAAACAAGAAGACGGTTCGTTCATCTGTGATATGACACAGTGGGGCGAAGTGCAGGTAGACATCAAGATGAACACCTCTGTCCCGGGCCTCTTCGCTGCGGGTGATATGCGCAATGACGCACCGAAGCAGGTCGTCTGTGCCGCCGGCGACGGTGCCGTTGCTGCCCTGCAGGTCATCAGCTACGTTGACGAAAAGCTCAACCATTAACATCACGTAAAAAGAGATCATATAGAGAGTGCATATCAGCATTCTCAGAGGTCTCTTTTAGTACAATTGCGCAAAGGGTTCTTCCAAACTACCCAGATAGGGCATTTTGGAAGAACTCCGAATCTTTTGTGTGTACGAAGGGACAGTAATGATTAAAGTTGGTGTATTTGGTGTCAGCGGCCGTGTCGGGCGTCTGCTGCTTGATGATATTAAAGCGGAAGAGAATATTTCACTTTCAGCGGTCTATGTCCGTAATGACCTCGATTTTTCGATTGACCCTTCTGTGTTGGTTACAAACGATATGCGTACATTCCTGAAAGGATGCGACATCGTTATCGACTTCTCGCTTCCTGATGCGACGCAGGCACTTCTCGAAGTCGCGAAAGACGTTCCAACCCCGCTGGTCATCGGTACAACCGGCCTTTCCGAGCATCAGCTGAACCTGATCCATGACACCAGTCAGCGTATGCCGGTACTCTATGCGACCAATATGTCGCTGGGCGTGGCACTTCTGAGCAAACTGGTAAACACGGCATCGAAGACCCTTGAGGGCTTTGATATCGAGATCGTCGAGATGCATCACCGTCATAAAAAAGATGCACCGAGCGGGACGGCACTGACACTGGCAGAGAGTGCGGCGCACGGGCGCGGGCAGAACCTGGACGATGTCCGCATCAGCGGCCGTAACGGCAATATCGGCGAGCGTACCAAAGACGAGATCGCGGTCATGGCACTGCGCGGCGGCGACATTGTCGGACGCCATACGGTCGGCTTTTACAATGACGGCGAGTTCATTGAACTCAACCATACGGCAACCAGCCGCAACACCTTCTCAAAAGGTGCGATCCGCGCGGCAAAATGGTTGGTAAACCAGGACAGCGGTCTCTACTCCATTGCTGACTGTCTTGAAATTTCATAACGCTGTTGAGCATAACTAAAAGGAAGAATTTTGCATGATAATCTGAATGAGAAATGTGCGGTTGTAGGTATTTTTGACCACGATGAGGCTTCAAGACTTGCCTATTTTTCACTTCATGCGATGCAGCACCGCGGACAGGAAGCGGCAGGCATCAGTACCGGTGACGGCGTTAAACTGCACACCATCAAAGACCGTGGCCTGGTGACACGTGTCTTTGACGAGCAGAAGCTTGCGACACTTAAAGGTCATATGGCGATAGGGCATACGCGCTACTCGACGGCGGGCGACGACTCCATCCTGGATGCCCAGCCGGTGTTTGCACGCTACGACCTTGGCGAGCTCTCCATAGTACATAACGGCAACCTGACCAATGCACAGGAAGTCCGTGACGGCCTCATCGAAAAGGGAGCGATCTTCCAGACCTTCATGGATACGGAAAACCTCATTCACCTGATCGCAAAAAGCGATCAGAAAAAACTGGTAGACCGTATCATCGATGCCGTCAAGAAGATCGAAGGGGCGTACTCGCTGATATTCCTGAGCCGCTCGAAGATGTTTGCGATGCGCGACCCTCACGGTTTCAGACCGCTTAGCCTCGGCCGCGTAGGCGACGGTTATGTCGTTGCAAGCGAGACGTGCGCATTCGACCTGATCGGTGCAGAATATATCCGTGATGTAGAGCCGGGCGAGATGCTGGTCTTTGAAAAAGGAAAAGCGCCGAAATCTATCAAGGTATTCGAGTCGACGCCGAAACACTGTATCTTCGAGTATGTCTATTTCGCCCGTCCCGACTCGAATGTCTACGGTCAGAACGTCTACCAGATGCGTAAAAACATGGGTATGGAACTTGCGAAAGAGAAGCCGGTCGAAGCCGATATGGTCGTACCGGTGCCTGATGGCGGCGTTCCGGCTGCTATCGGATATTCACAGCAGAGCGGCATTCCTTTTGAAATGGGAATCATGCGCAACCACTATATCGGGCGTACGTTTATCGAACCGACACAGGAGATGCGTGACCTGAAGGTGAAGATGAAGCTCTCGCCTATCCGTAAAATGATCGAAGGGAAGCGTATTATCGTTATCGACGACTCCATCGTACGCGGAACGACGAGCCGCCAGATCGTGCGTATGCTCAAAGATGCCGGCGCTGCAGAAGTGCACATGCGTATCTCGTCACCGCCGACGACCGACCCGTGTTTCTACGGTGTCGATACGCCGGACAAAGAGAAGCTGATCGCCGCCAATATGAACAACGATGAGATCTGCCACTATATCGAAGCCGACTCTCTGGCATATCTCAGTAACGATGCATTGCTGCGCAGTGTCAATGCAACGGATGCAACATATTGTACGGCGTGTTTTACCGGCGAATATATCGTCTGATACAAGCTGATTATTGATGCAGCAGCAGATCTATACATTTGGCACGTACCTTCAGAAGAAGTTTGGTGCCAAAGTCCACAAAGTCTCCATCTCCATCTCCGGGTTTACCTGTCCGAACATTGACGGCACCGTCGCAAAAGGCGGCTGTACGTTCTGTGAGAACGACTCTTTCAGCCCCAGCCTCGACAGTGTCAAACCGCTGAAGGGCTTTCACCTCAATCTCGACTCCAAAGAGAACCCTTTCCTTGAAAAACAGCTTCTGCAGCTTGAGCAGCAGTTCAATGTCTTGAGCAGCCGTCAGCGCAGAGAGTACAAGGCAGAGAAGTTCCTGGTCTACTTTCAGTCGTTTACCAATACCTATGCGCCCATCGAGACCCTTAAAGCGCTCTATGAAAAAGCGCTCTCCTTCGATGACGTCGTAGGTCTGAGTATCGGTACACGCTCAGACAGTGTGACAGAAGAGGTACTGGAGTATCTCGCAGAGCTTGCTAAAACAAAAGAGATATGGATCGAGTTCGGTATCCAGTCGGTCTATGACGAAACGCTCGAGCGTATCAACCGCGGGCACGACAGCGCCAATGTCAAAGAGTGGATACTCAAGGCGAAAGCCTACGGTCTGAATGTCTGCGGCCATCTTATCTTCGGTCTTCCGGGTGAAGATAAAGCGATGATGCTTGAAACGGCCCGTCAGGCATACGGGTGGGGTATCGACTCCGTCAAATACCATCCGCTCTATGTCGTTAAACGCACGGCACTGGCGAATGAATACGCACGCGGCGAGTTCACGCCGATAAGTGAAGAGGAGTACCTCGACGTACTCGTAGAAGCGATAAAGATGAAACCCGAGAACATCTCGGTACAGCGTATTACGGCGGGTATAGACGATGAGAGTCTGATCGCACCGCAATGGTGCAGGGACAGGAATACGCAGGTGCGCCACATCAATGCGGCACTGAAGAAGATCGGATTGAAGTATTAACCGCGCACGTTAGTGTGCGAACACCCGTGTGAAGTCAGCGGTGTGTTTGAAATAGGGCGGGTAATCCATAGAGACATGGAACTGCTCGGTCTTGCCCGGTCTGAGGTTCTTTGCTATGACAAAGGTCTCGATGACCTGTTGCGGACGGTATTTTCTCTTATCGTCCCCGCCTCCTCCAAAGAAGTCGAAGAACCCGCTCGGTTTGTAGAATGACCCCCCTTTGACATTACCGGTCACATGCCCTTTGTTGACGAGCTTGATCTCCAGTTTTACCTCACCGATCGTATAGTTGCCGACATTCTGGACAAAGCCGCTGTAGACGATCTGCTCCGTGGTCAGAATACGGCGGTTCTTGAGTTCGAAGACCTCCGCTTTTTTGGTGTATTTATCCAGTGCCATGAGCATAAATGCGGCAACGAGGACCATTACGACAAAAGAGGATAATATCATCGAGTTGCGGACATTTGGTTTTTTCTCACGCAGTGAAAGCAGTGTGAGCAGTAAAAATAGTATGGCGACAAAGGCGATAACGGCGTAATGCCATATAGTAAAATAGGTGGTCATCTGCATCGTACTCCGGTAGTGATATTGTATTCGTTGCTGTAGGTAAACGGTTCGATTATGATCTTGTACTCCACGCTCTCTCCCACGGCTAAATCCTGTTTGACTACTATCGACGCCTTTGCAAAAGGGTTTAGCGGGTAGAGCATATCCAGCAGGCTGTTCCCGGAGACTTTATAGGCACCGGCAGTAACGTCGCAGTGCGTGAAGGGGAGTTTTGAGGCATTGGTCAATGTGCCTTTGAGCACAAGCGCATCGGTAAACTCAAGGGCTTTGAACTCGGTGACTTTCAGTTCCGCTTTATAGAGGTAGGCATGCATGCTCTTGTACCCAAGAGTCGAGCCGAGGATGAGTTCGATAAAAGCGAACAGGATAATAAGAACGGCAAGCGTCAGGCGATTGCGCAGCACGACGGCGAGTACAAGCAAAAGAATAAAGAGCAGGGCCACCGCGGCGAAAAAGATATAGTCATAGGTGACGAGCCCGGCGAGAAAGTTATTTATCTGATGCTTCATTTGTCTCGACTGTTTTTCTCTGCGATCCCGCTCATGTTGAACCGGCGGGCGAGTTCCTGCTTGATACGGTCGGGGGAGATGTTTTTGTAGCCAAGGGCGACGAGTACATGATAGGTGAGATCGGCAGCTTCGTAGACGATCTCATCCTCGTCGTTGTCCTTGACGGCAAAGCTGAACTCTCCCGCCTCTTCAACGACTTTTTTCAAAATGGTATTTTCGCCTTTTGCGAAAAGCTTGGCCGTCCATGAACTTTCCGGATCGGCGTTTTTGCGTTCGAGTATCGTATGGTAGAGCTCATCGATGACACCGTACATAGCCGCTGTATCGACTTCGACGGCGGATGTCGCTTCGCCCGATTCGAGTTCGGTAAAGAAACAGCTTCGTCGCCCGGTATGGCAGGCCACACCCTCCTGCTCAATTTTTATAAGCAGGGTGTCGTTGTCGCAGTCGATGAAAAAGCTCTTGATCTTCTGGATGTGACCGCTGCTCTCGCCTTTTTTCCAGATACGCTGTTTGGAGCGCGAGAAGTAGTGTGCCTCTTTGCTCTGCAGCGAGAGCTGCAGCGCTTCACGGTTCATGTAGGCCATCATAAGCACTTCGTTGTTGTTCGCATCCTGTGCGATGACGGGCAGCAGCTCCTGCTTTGTCCAGTCGATACGGTCGATAATCTCTTGCATGTAAGAAAATCCCTGTCTGTTATTGCTAAACAAAATCGGCTATACGCCGGCTTTGTTTAACTCTCCGAAGAGAGTTAAGGGTTATTTCATCGCGCTCTGGCGCTGCGGGTCTTTCATGTCAACCCAGATGTTCGGAGTCGAACCGCCAGGTGTCAGGAAGATCTTCGCATCTTTGTTCTCTTTGAGCGCGTCGTTGAACTTGCCCTGTACCTGAATCTGCTCAAGCTGAAGGATTTGAGTCGTCAGACTCTGTGAGATGACTTTGTTCGCCGATGCCTGCGCGTCGGCTTCGATCATGATGGCCTTCGCTTTACCTTCGGCTGCGATCTTGACCGCTTCTGCACGACCCTGTGCTTCAGCTGCACGCTTCAGTGCCTCTTGCTTGGCGCGCTGGACTTCCTGCTCTGCACGCTGGACTTCCTGCTTGGCGACCTGAACGCGTTCGATCTGGTCTTTTACCTTCTGCGGCAGGACGATCTCGCGCAGCTGAACAGACTGAAGTTCCGCCGGTGTGTTCTTCTGCTTTGAAACGTTGTCGCGGATACCCTGTTCGATCAGCACAGCGATCTCGTTACGCTTGATCGGCAGTGATTCGGCATCGTACTGACCGACGACATTACGTACGACGTCACGTACGACCGGGTTGATGATCTTCTCTTCCCAGCTGAAGCCCCAGTTTGAGATGGTCTGTGCAGCGAACGTCGCATTCAGACGGTACTGAACGGTAAGCTCGATAGAGACGGGAAGACCGCGCTTGTCCAGTACGGTAACGGCAGGTTTGATCTCGATACCTTCACCGCTGATAGCCGAACGTTCAATACGGTCTGCATAGTTGATGATACGGACTTTCGTATCCACGATATAGACCTTCTGGATGACCGGGACGATAAAGTGAAGACCCGGCAGCAGCGCCTGCTCTTCATACTTACCGTTGGTCGCAAGAATACCGCGTTCACCCTCGGTGATTATGACAAACGGTTTTGCCATGATCAGTACGACGATGATCGCACCGATGGCATATAGCAGGCCGGCTTTGCTGCCGCCGAAATTGAAATCGAATTTTGGTGCTTTTGGCATTTTCGGATTAGATCCGCCACCGCCGCCGCGGTTTTCGCTCTTCTTCTTGTTGAAGTAGTCGTTCATGTCTGTAGCCATAAGGAGTTTCCCTTTGTTAGTTTTGTGTAAGTCTAGCGTTTCTTATTAAACGTATGTCAAATAGTGCTCATAATCAGGGTTTCGGCCGAATACGATGTCGAAATAGGCACTCTGGATCTTCTCTGTGACCGGCCCGCGGCTTCCGCAGCCGATGATGCGCGCGTCGACATTGCGTACCGGGGTGATCTCCGCAGCCGTACCTGTCAGGAACGCTTCGTCGGCGACATAGATCTCTTCGCGCGTGATGCGCTGGCGGAGAACTTCGATGCCCATTTTTTCAGCGATCTCGATGACCGTTTTCTGTGTGATCGACTGGAGGCTGTTGTCGTTCGGCGGGCTGATGAGCTTGCCGTCTTTGACCATGAAGAAACACGCGCCGCTCGCTTCGGCCACATACCCCTGATCGTCAAGGAGAAGGGCTTCGTCATAACCGCAGTCGATGGCTTCATATTTCGCCATCTGCGAGTTCAGGTAGTTCGCCGCCGCTTTTGCTTTGCCCATGTTGGAGGTGTTCGAGGGACGTGTCATCGATGCGATCTTGAGTTTGATCCCTTTTTGAAGACCCTCTTCACCGAGGTACGCACCCCATTCCCATGCTGCAAGTACGGTCTCTACCGGTGCTTCTTTGTGGTAGACGCCCATGACGCCGTAACCCAGAAAGACCAGCGGACGGATATAGACGTTGTCGCCTGTAAACCCGTTCTGCTTTACCAGTTCGATCTGCGCTTTGTTGAGCTCTTCAACAGTGTAGGGGACGTCGATAAGCGTCATCTTCGCCGATTCGAGCAGGCGTTTTGTATGTTCGTTCAGGCGGAAGATCGCGTAACCTTTGTCGGTCTTGTAGGCTTTAGTACCTTCGATGGCCGCATTGCCGTAGTGTAGTGAGTGCGACAGAACGTGTGTCGTCGCTTCGTTCCACGGCTTGAATTCGCCGTTCATCCAGATGGTTTTGGCTTCTGTCATTGGGTTCTCCAAAATGTATGTTAAATGGGTATATGAAAAATTGAGGTATTTTAGCGAAATTGGGTTTTAATAGGGTTGAAACAGAATGTGAGTGCTTTTTGCCCCCGGCGCAGTAGCCGGCAGCGGGGTGTAAAACCTACTTTGGCATCGTAGGCGTATTGATCATCCAGATAGAGAAGATGTCGAGGTAGTCCCAGAACGATTTTATATACTCGGGGTTGATTCCCTCTTTTTCAAGCGGCGGGAGCAGTTCGGCGTAGAACTCCAGCCAGCGGCGGCGGGAGGATTCGTCGATGCGGAACGGTGCGTGGCGTCCGACCATGCGCGGCTCGCCGCGTGACTGGTTGAAATAGTCAGGTCCTCCGCAGATCTGAATAAGAAAATCCGCAGCATGTTTTTTTGCCGCTGCGAAATCGTCTTCGTCATGGATTGGGAAAAGAAAAGAGATATCGCTGTTGCGGATGAGCTCATAGTGGTCGTCTACAAGTTTGCGAAAACGCTCTTCGCCCACTTCGTACAAAAAGCCCGGGTGCGGTTTGGTGACGGGGGGACGTACGCCAAGCTGACCGGGGGTGATTTCAAGTTTCAACATATACGGGTCCTTTGTTGCTTGTTTGTTATGTGTGGATTTTAGTATGCTTAAGATAAAAAGTGCGTTAATCATTCCAAAGCTCACGCTTTTTTAAAACTATTGCCTGTATAATCGGCTCACTACAGATGAGGATAGAGTATGGATGCAAAGATCTTTTTTGGTTCAACCGAAGCGGTTTCATCACAGTGGAGCGAACGCCAGAGCCCTTATGAAGGGAAAGTCGTAAGCCGTGCGCCTGTCTGCCGCGCTGAAGATGCTGCCAAAGCGCTCTCCATCGCCAAAGAAGCGGCCAAAGATGCGAAAGCGTCAACGCTTTCACAGCGCTGCAACTGGCTGCTTGATGTCGCTAACAAGCTCAGAACGGGCAAAGAAGAGCTTGCCCGAACCATTACGGACGAGGTGGGCAAGCCCATACAGTTTGCCCGTGTGGAAGTGGAACGCTGTATCGAGACGGTGACGCTGGCTGCGGAGACGATGCGTACGATGCATGGCGAGACCATCAACACCGACGCGATGCCAAGCGGCAAAAAGACGATGGCCTTCTACCGACGCGATCCTGTCGGCGTCGTTGTCGCCATCACCCCGTTCAACTTTCCTCTGAACCTTGTCGCGCACAAACTGGCACCGGCACTGGTCGCAGGCAATGCGGTCGTGCTGAAGCCTACACCCGAAGCGCCGCTGACGGCGTATACGTTCGCGAAGATGTTCATCGAGAGCGAGTACGCGGTAAAGGATGCGCTGAGTGTCGTTTACGGTGACGCGGAAGTAGGCGGTACGCTGGTGGGAAGCGATATCCCCCGTGTCATCAGCTTTACGGGTTCCGTTCCCGTCGGTGAGATCATCACCAAAAGCGCGGGTATCAAAAAGGTAAGTCTGGAACTCGGCGGAAACGCGGCGACCTTCATCGACAAGAGCGCCGACCTCGATCTGGCAGCCGAACGCTGCGCATTGGGCGCGTTTATCAACTCCGGGCAGGTCTGTATCTCGCTGCAGCGTATCTATGTAGACGCGGCGGTCTATGATGCGTTTGCGCTGAAGATGGCAGAGGCAACAAAAAAGCTGTCTGTCGGTTCGCCGTATGAGGAGACGACCTTTATGGGACCGCTGATCGACGATGACGCGGCGACCCGTGCCATGGGGTGGGTTCAGAGCGCCATAGACGAAGGTGCGCGTGCGCTTACGGAACCAAAAGTCGACGGGCGCATCTTCCACCCGTGTGTGATGGCCGATGTGACGGACGATATGGCCATCGTCTGCGAAGAGGTCTTCGCCCCTATCGTCAGCCTTGTCAAAGTGGCGAACTTCGACGATGCGTGCGTGCGGATGAACAACTCGCCGTACGGCCTGCAGTCTTCCATCTTCACCAACGACCTGAAGCTGGCGCAGAAGGCCATAGATACCCTGGAAGCGGGCGGTGTCGTCGTAAACGATATGCCGACGCTGCGTTTCGATATCCAGCCATACGGCGGTGTGAAACTCAGCGGTGTCGGCCGTGAGGGCCCGTACTTCGCTATCGAAGAGATGACTGAGATCAAATCGGTCATTATCTGCTAGAAAGCGCAACAATTGCGCAAGAGAAAAGTCGCCGTTTCGGCGTGTCTACTTGGTGAAGCATGCAGGTATGACGATATCTCAAAAAAGGGTGAGCGACCTCACGCTTTTTTGAGTAAAATAAGATCAAATGGGACACTT
>JBFEWT010000168.1:0-3686 GCA_041546225.1 Sulfurimonadaceae bacterium | reverse complement strand
AATGCGTCACTGGCACACACCGCACTCGCAAAACGGTATACTTTCAACAATTTTTCCATGACACCCATGGATCTTATTGAGGGAATCGCCCATTTATGAAAAAACTTCTCATACTTTTCAGCGGAGAGGGAAGCAATCTTGAAAACCTTATCCGCACTTTCCAGGAGAGTGTAGATATCTACGCCATCACCAACCGTCCCGATGCGGGAGGGATCGCCCGTGCCAAAAAGTACGGTGTACGCGTCACGGTCATCGATCACACCTGTTTTGAGAGCCGTGAGGCCTTCGACACCGAACTGCTCAAGGCCATCGACAGTATCAAACCCGACCTGACCGTTATGGCCGGTTTCATGCGTATTCTCACCCCCATCATCACCGCCAACGTCAGAGCGATCAACGTCCACCCTTCGCTTCTGCCAAAGTACAAAGGGGGCAAAGCGATCGAGCGCAGCTTTGAGAGCGGCGACACCGAATGCGGCGTCAGCGTGCACTGGGTGACCGAAGAGCTCGACGGGGGTTCCGTCATCGCACAGGACTCTTTTCTGCGCAGCCAGGACGAGAGCTTTGAAAGTTTCAGCGACAAGATCAGAAAGATCGAACACCAACTTTTACCAAAGGTTGTTAGCAAACTGCTATAAGTCTCGTTACAGACAGCTTATGTTATAAACCTGACCAACTAAACAGTATAAATACAAAACCTTTCCAAAAAGGAGCTTTATAATGGACAACATTTTAAAAATCGGAAAATATGAACTCGGAAGCCGCCTTATCGTCGGCAGCGGCAAATACAAAGATTTCGAAACGACGAAAGAGGCGACGCTGGCAAGCGGTTCGGAACTCATCACCGTAGCGGTACGCCGCCTGAACATCACCGATCCGGACAAAGAGAACCTGCGTGACACGTTTGCGGGCACAAACGTCAAGTTCCTGCCAAACTCTGCAGGCTGTACGACGGCCGAAGATGCGATCACTCTCTTCCGTCTTACCCGTGAAGCGACAGGTATCGACCTTATCAAGCTCGAAGTCATCGGCGACACCCAGAAGACCCTCTACCCTGACGTCATGGAGACCATCAAAGCGTGTGAAGTCCTCGCCAAAGACGGCTTTACCATCATGGCTTATACATCAGACGATCCGATCATGGCAAAACGCCTAGAAGAGGCCGGTGCACACGCCATTATGCCGCTTGCTGCGCCTATCGGAAGCGGTCTAGGTATCCAGAACCCGTACAACATCGTCTTCATCCGCGACGCGGTCAACGTTCCCGTCATCGTCGACGCGGGCATCGGCTGTGCTTCCGACGCGGCATACGCGATGGAACTTGGCGCAGCAGGCGTTCTGACCAATACTGCCATCGCACAGGCGCAAAACCCTATGATCATGGCTGAAGCGATGAAACACGCCGTGCAGGCAGGCCGCATGAGCTACCTCGCAGGACGCATCCCTAAACGCCCTTACGCAACGGCGTCTTCGCCTGTTGACGGGATGATACAGTTTTAATTGATACGCCGTCGGAGCAGAAGCCCCGACGACTACGCGAACGCTGAGTTTACTTCGGCAGTAAGCCCGCGTGCAGATAAACCGCACTCTCTGAACCTATAGACTATCCAATATATCTATACCATATACTTCAGACGAGAGGGGTTACTCTGCTCCCTCAAACACCTCGGAAAATGATGCCATCAACAGCAGCTTTCCCATCCCCTCGAAAAACTTCTGTATACCCATGCTGTCAGCCTGCGCCGCTTTTTGCAACGCACTCATAAAGACCATCTGCGCGGCATCGGATGCCTGCAGGTAGTGCTCCGCGATCTGCTGAAGCGAGAGGGTATGTATCTCGCCGTTCATGTCAAACTCGATGGTGGAGGCGGGGTTGATCCCCTGCTCGGTTAAAAGATCCTTGCAGAGCTGCAAAAGCTCATCGTTCGACTGCTCTGCCATCAGAATTTCAATACACCCATAAGATGAAGCATCACGATGAGCAGGGCCACCGGGGCGATGTAGCGCAGGCTGAAGTACCAGACATCAAACAGACGCCCCAGCTGCGGTTTAAGCACCGACTCTACCCGCTGGCGTTCGATGACATAGCCCACAAATATCGCCATCACGAGACCGCCGACGGGCAACATGATGGATGCGGTAATGTGGTCCATCCAGTCAAAGAAGTTTTTCGACCCGAAGGTGAGCGCTTCGCCGTAGGCGGAAGTATTGGAGAGCAGTGCAAGGATACCGACTAGGTAGAAGAAAAGCCCCATTGACACCGACGCTCTGAAACGGCTCATCTTGAAACGGTCTATAAGGTACTGCACCATCGGCTCGACCAGCGAGACCGCCGAGGTAAGACCCGCAAATGCCAAGGCAAAGAAGAAGAGGACCGAGAAGACGTTCCCCAATACCCCCATCTCGTAGAAGACTGCAGGCAGCGAGATAAACACCAGACCCGGACCGGCAGACGGCTCTGCGCCATACTCGTATAAAAAGGTAAAGAGCATCAGACCGGCAAAAAGGGCGATACCGGTGTCGAGACCCACGACGATAAGAG
This sequence comes from Sulfurimonadaceae bacterium, assembly GCA_041546225.1. Taxonomy (GTDB): domain Bacteria; phylum Campylobacterota; class Campylobacteria; order Campylobacterales; family Sulfurimonadaceae; genus JBFEWT01. The sequence continues at coordinate 1,144 of JBFEWT010000168.1, read as the reverse complement.
AGCTCTTAACAAGGTTGCTCTCCTTTGGCAGCGACGCCGAGTAGGTCAGGATGGCGCCCATACCCAGTGAAAGGGTAAAGAATGCATGTCCTACGGCGGTCACGAACGCTTCGGAATTGAGCTTGCTCCAGTCCGGGCTGAACATAAAGCTCCATGCCTGCGAAAACGCATCGAGCGTAAGCGCATACAGAAACATCCCGCCCACAATGATGAAGAGCAGCGGCATCAGGTAGAGGTTCAGCTTTTCGATACCCCCCTTGATACCCCGGGCGACGATTGCAGTGATGCCGATAAATGCAACGGTATGGTAAAAGAGCTGCGTACCGATGCCCTCTTTGAGCATTGCCGTAAAGACGCTCTCCGCTTCGCCGACCGAGGCGGGAAGGCTTGTGATCGCTACGGTGATGTAGTGCAGGATCCAGCCGATGACGACCGAGTAGAAGACCATGATGAAAAGACCAGACAGCCCCATAAAGCCGCCATATTTCCAGAGGTTCTTCTTGCGCGGCGCCAACTCTTCAAAACTGGTAACGCCGTCACGCCGGCCAAGGTAACCGATGAGCATCTCCGCGATCATTACCGAGAAACCGACCATCAGAACCGTCAGCAGGTAGACAAGGACGAATGCACCGCCGCCGTACTCTCCTGTAATATAGGGAAACTTCCAGATGTTACCCAGACCTACGGCGCTACCGGCCGCAGCGAGTATAAAACCTATCCGACTAAAGCGTGCTATTTTCATACGTCAAACCCTGCGTTTTATTTCGAATGATTATACTAAAAGCCGTCTCAAAAAGCCCTAAACAGCGCGTCGGAAAACTATAAGCGCGAAAATGCGCGATATATTTCAAAAAGGTATTGACAAATTGAAAATTATGGTCTATAATTTCGCCTCACTAATTTGGTGTTCGCACTGATTTAGCTGAATAGGTCGGGGTGTAGCTCAGTATGGTTAGAGTACCTGGTTTGGGACCAGGGGGCCGAAGGTTCGAGTCCTTTCACCCCGACCACTTTTTTGTCAGTTTTAAAACATGGTGAGATTAGCTCAGCTGGTTAGAGCACTGGTTTGTGGTGCCGGGGGTCGCGGGTTCGAATCCCGTATCTCACCCCATGACTATTAAAATTGACAAAAGTAAATATTTTT
>JBFEWT010000052.1:0-13676 GCA_041546225.1 Sulfurimonadaceae bacterium | reverse complement strand
TGTTCCAAGTATTTGTATTATAGTATGTAATATACGGTTTATCGTATGTTATGATAATTTTGATTAAGATGTTTGTCTGTAAGGTGTCTGTACGTCATGCAGATGTAGGCAAAGTTTTCGAGGGTATTTATACGTAAGTAGGGGGGCGGAAATATAAGAGGTACCGAGGCGGAAGCCTCAGGATAGCGGGTAGAAGTGTTTAGAAAGCGATCATTGACATCAGGTAGATATCGGAGTAGCTTGCAGTGCCCGCGAGTTTTGGATCGCTGTGGGTGTACTCGAGTACAAAACGTACATTTTGACGGTAGAGGTAGTCAACACCTGCAGAATAGGCCGTGAGGTCTTTAGCGTCGCTCATCCTGTCATCAAAAAGCAGGTAGGCCGCTTTGATACCGATGTCGGCAACAGGATTGATCTGCGCTTCGAGTGATCCTGCCCGGTTGTCAAGGTCTCCGGGGAGAATAGCCCCATTACTGCTATTGGTCTCATTGGTATAGATGATTTCATTGTTGAGTACCAGATTGGCGGTAACGAGTGTATTCATACCAGCCAGGGCGCCTTCTGCCTGGAAGTCAAAACCGTAACTGTTCTGATCGACCCCGATGAGCTGGGAAGTCGTTGCACTCGGTTTTGCCCCTTCGATGGCAGCGTCACTGAGTATGGCCATACCCTTCATACCGTAAGTACCGAGCATGAAGCTCCAGCCGCTGATTTGCGCTTCTACGCCAAGGCGGTAGAAAGGGATGAGGTCGCTTCCGACGTCGAGTCCCGGGTTACCGTTCATCGCCGGGCCGTAAAGGCCGACAGTAGCAAAGATGTTATGGCCGCCATAATAGGCTTGTATGCCGGTTGCGGCACCGTCACCTACTCCGGTCACCTGCGCAGCATTGGTCCCTTTACGGTTCTCAAACTGGCGGATAGGACGGTAAAGCCCGGTATTGTAAAGTTCCATACCGGCGAATGCACCGAGTGCATCGGTCATGAAATAGGACATTCCGGCATGTCCGCCGTAGGCTTCTGTAGAAAATATGAATTTTCCACCGAGAAGACCTTCTGCAAACTCCATGGAACCACCGACATTGTCAGCAACGCGTCCGCCGAAGAAGAGTGCGGACTCATCAAATATCTCAAGATTACCGCGGGATGAGCCGACGGTCTCATCCCCGGCTGCCGTCTCTTTGCCGTTTGTCTTATGGTAACGCGCTTTGGTAATGAAAGAGACATTCAGCATCGTAGGGATAGAGAGACCGAGCTGAGCGCCTTCAATGAGTCCTGTCCCGCCTGTCATGGTAAAGCCCGAAAGCTTAAACTGGCGGCCGAAAGCGTTGAGCTTTGGAATGTTCTGGTTATGGCAGCCGAGACATTCCATATTCATCTGGCGAGCAAATGCCGGTACGGCTTCGGCATATTGTGGCAGTGCCGAAAGGACTAAGAGGCTTGCGAGCACACCTTTTTGTAGAATGTTTTTCATGTGCAGTTTCCTTTGAGTGATGCAGTATTAGGAGCAGTATATCATTTTTGTAATGCATGTACACAATAAAACTATAAATAAAAGCAATAATTGAAAGGAACGGACGGATGCAGATATCTGACACTGATACTGTATGCATAGTTGAAATAAACTACACTGTGCGGACTTATGAAAAGAGAGATAATTAAGTTTGTTTGGATAAAGCTCTAAAGCGTTGTTTTGATGTTTACAGGCTGAAGGGTGACATTGTCTCCGTCGCGTTCAAGATGAAAAGGCTCATATTTCATATCTGAACGCGTGCGGTAGACGAGCTGTTGTCTCTGGGGAAGTGTAAAGGTGATCGTATTGAGTCCTAAAACCGTTTGGTTGAGCGTGATGGTCGCTTCAAAGCAGCCGTTTTTGATCTGCTCGATCTGGGCTTTGAGAAGGTTCATCTTCTCTTGCAGGTACGGCAGCTTCTCGGGACTGTGTTTATTGGCCTCGTCAAGTCGGTATCGCAGTTCGGAAAGATCCTCTTCAATATACTTGATATGACTTGTGGCAATAGGTACTTTTTCATAATCGATGGTGAAATTGTTGTCTTCTCCGCTGAGCTTATCGATGGTGATCGATTTGGTAGCATAGACTTTCAGGTTATGTTTGACGTGGCCTATCGTAACGGTTTCCGCACAGACGGTACCGCCAAGGGCTGCGTCGATATGTACATGGGTGCCGTGGACCTCGCCGCCTTCGAGCAGTTTGATATGCGCTTTATGGCAGCGCAACATCCCTTTGTGACGATTGACGGAGGCGTCTTTTGCAAAGAGCATCGACCCCTGGTGCGTAGCCCCTTCTATGGTGAGTGCTTTGGCCTCAAGTTTTGTCTTGTCTCCGACATGTCCGGTGATGTGGATCACTTCGGAGGTGAGCTCTACGCCTTCGCCTACGCTGTCTTGGGTGATGTCGTCCTGGGCGATGACGACTTCGACTTCGTTCTTCTCTTCCTGGGCCACTTTTGACTGGACCCGCTTGACCTTTTCAAGCGTGAGCTTGTTGCTGATCTCTATATGTTCTCCGTCAAACTGTACAAAGCCGCGCTTTTTGCTGTAGAGCAATATGCGTTCGTCATCCTCTTTGACATCGATCGTCGCGTCGTCTATAGTGAAGTCGATAGCTTCGCGATTGTCCGTATCGCCCCTTGCCACTCTTTTGCCGCGTGCATTCAGACCATCTCTGCCGAAAACAGGTTTGATGAACTCGACGATAAGCTCTCCCGGGTCGACTTCGGTTATCTGGCTCTTCGTGCTCTTTGTCTTAAAATGGTACAGCAGTTCGCTTGGTTTTGAAAGCTCCGGTTCGATGCCGTCAAAAAGAAGGATCTCGACATCAGCGGTGAACTTTTTGGCATAGATGCGCTTGACAAGCTGCTTAAGGTCTGCGATCATGCAGTCGGAAAAGAGGCCGATCAGCATGCCGTGCATCGCTTTTATCTTGTTGAGCTCCTGTACCAGCTGTACCAGGAGCTGCTGGGGCTTGAAAAGTTGATAAGGGATGATGGATGTCGGTTTGAGTACCAGTACCGGGTGGGTATTGAATACACCTTTTTCGATGCTGTAGTCGAGAAGGAGTGTACACTTGTCTGCTTTGCGCGGGGTGATCTTGTAGAGCTGTTGAAAGACGACGCGGTCATTCAGCAGAGCTTCTGCATCTGCATAGCGCTCTTTGAGAGGGTCGGTCAATTTGCTGAACCCGTCCATATGGCAGGTTTTGATGTACGTAGAGATGCCGTGAAGTTTAAAGTCGCACTGCTTTAACGGGGTGATAGTGTCGGAAGCAAACTCCTGAATGACACTTTTGACATCTTTCGTAACGACCGTTTTCACCAGGCTATATCCGACTTGCCTGCAAGAAATTGAGCGATGATGCTGCGTTGTTCTTTTTGTGAGTACTGCTGCAGACGTTCACTGTTCTCTTTATAGAAACGTGTCGCATCGATCGTCCAGTATATCAGGTCGGATACAGTGTACTCTTCAACATTCTCAGACTGGTATTTGCTGACGGATGTCGCGATGATATCCGCTTCGGCATGGCGGTCGAGCAGCATCTCGACCCGTCCGGCAGTGGAGAGCTCGTTGTAGATTTTTTTGTTTTTGTCATGAAGTTTTGTAAAAGCGTCATGCCAGAGGTCTTCACCCATGATAGGCAGTTTGATGATACCGCACAGGTGCGCACGGATCGTCTCCTCGCGTTTCTTTTGCGAAAAGCGCGAGATCGTCTCGTGATGCGCCTTATAAAAGGAGACGGCCTGCTCGGCCAGGAGCTTGAGCTCCTCTTGTGTAAAGAGGAGGTCGATGGCGGTGGCGGGGATGACGCCGCCATAGGTATCGAACTGCATATAGCGCTGCATCGCATCGATGATGATACCGTTGTTGTCTAAAGATTTATCGTAAACCAGTCTGTGCCAATCGATACTCATATGCTTCCTTTTAGTGTGCTAGCAGATCGCTATAGTCATAGCGTGAAAAATCGAGATAGAACTCACCGTTTTGCTGTATGACACGCACATCGCTGCCATAGGCGTCGGCAAAACGTTTTTTGATCGCTTTGCGTTCGGATGCTTTCAGGTCAAGTTTTTTAAGGTAGCGGCGCAGTTCTATAAAATCGCTCTGCTGCCATGAGGCATCGATGGGCTCGTCGTTATGTTCGGTGGCATAGTCGACATCATGTACGGTACCGCTGCTCTGTGTCAGCATCAGTTTGGTGTTGACCAGGTCGAGAATACTTTTGAGCTGTTCGTCTTTGCGGTTATAGACCTGCTCAATACGGTCGCGTTCATCACGAAGCATCTGCTCTTTATCGTCGATCAGGCGGTCGATCTTCGCTTCAAGCTCTTTGATGCGCTGCTTGAGGTGCTGGTTCTCTTTTTGATAGAGGGCGATGATGGTGCCAACGGTCGTCTTCGGTTTCGCCGGAGCGGGAGCGGCCGCTTTGGCTGCGATCTCCTTTTGGATTTTCTGTTCGCGCTGTTTCTCTTCATGCAGTTCCCGGCGCTGCGGCTCATCAAGAGAGCTTCGCGGAACGATGATGTAGGTGATGCCGTCTTCGATGATGTAGTTGAGTTTTTTTGTGCGGAGTCTGGAGTGGATCATCTCTTTTGACATCTTAAAACGCGTGGAGTATTCGTCGATTGTAAAACGCATGAAAATCCTTATAAGCTTTCGAGCATGGAGTTGAAGTTGATATGGGGCGGATTGATGATCCCCCCTTTTCGAAGCCAGACCAGATAGCCTGTCTTCTTGTCCCCGTGTTTGTCATAAAAATGGTAGCCCCGGCTCCGTTTGAACTGGTGCTCAACGAGCAGGGCATAAAAGTCAGGGTAGAGGCGCAGAAACTTTTCAAATGTCTCAAAGGCCTCTTCGGAGATGACGACCGTGGAAAAGGTGAAATCTTTGAGCTCAAGGTAGCGTGCGCAGTCGTTGAGCCCGTCTCCGATGTAGTTCGTGTTGCCAAGGATGTCGGTAAACTGGTAAACCTGCCCTGTGTGCACCCCGACGCGGATCCCCCGGAAATAAGGGTATCTTTCCGAGATCAGCTCAGAAAAATAGTTGAAACTCAGACCTAAGATGGCGCCGAAACCTTTGAGCCTCGGGTTCAGGATACAGTAGAAACCGTCACCGGTCGAGATAAAGCCCAAAACCATCTTTTTAAGTGTCATCTCCGAATTGATGAGCATGGTCTCTATCATTTTCGTATAGCTTTTTGTCAGAAAAGTAATGATCTCAAGTTGCTGCTGAGACGTCAGTTTGGAGAAGCTGATGACATCAATGAGGATGATATCGGTAATGCACTCCGCCTGCCCGTTTAAATCAACTGTTTCGATAACCGTTTCCTTGTCCGCAAATATTTCTATAGTTTAAAGTACTGCGATTTTAGCACACTTTCAATTACAATTCTAAATTATTATAAAACTGCACAGGTGTGTAACAGTTCAAAGAGGTACTTATGGTAAGATGTTTTCAAAAGTGCTAAAGGATAGTGAACGATGAAAAAACGAACGAAAATCCTGGCTACTGTTGGCCCTGCATCGGACTCGCAGGAGAGTCTTGAAGCACTCATCAGAGCAGGTGTGAATGTCTTTCGGATGAACTTCAGCCACGGGACGCATGCGTATCATACCGAGGTGTTGACCCGCATTCGCAAGGCGATGCATAATACCGGCCTGATCGTCGGCGTGCTTCAGGATATCTGCGGTCCGAAGATCCGTATAGGCAAGCTGAAAGAAGACTTTTACCTGAACAGCGGCGACAGGCTCGAGTTTGTACCTGAAGATGTCGTCGGCGAAGCGGTCGAAACAGGCCGCTACCGCCTGAGTATCAATCAAAACTCCATTCTGGCAATGCTGAAAAAAGATGATTTCATCTATCTTCACGACGGCAATATCCGCGCAAAGGTCGTTGAAGCAGGTGACACGGTCGCCGCTGAAGTCCAGAACAGCGGAAAGCTCTCTTCGAACAAGGGGGTCAACTTCCCGAACACGGCGCTGGGTATCGATATCATCACCCCTAAAGATGAAGAGGATATCAGATGGGGTGTGAAACACGGGGTGGATTTTATGGCTATCTCCTTTGTCCAGAGTGCAGACGATATGCGCCGCGCCCGCGAGATCGTAGGAAATGCGGGAGGCTCTCAGGAGCTTTTCGCCAAGATCGAGAAGTTTGACGCCGTCGAGAACGTTGATGAGATATTGCAGTGCAGCGACGGTTTGATGGTGGCGCGGGGGGACCTAGGGATAGAAGTGCCCTATTATGATGTGCCGCGTATCCAGAAGGCATTGATACGCAAGGCCAACGAGATGAGCAAACCGGTCATCACCGCGACGCAGATGCTGCTTTCGATGACGGAGAAGGAGAGTGCGACACGTGCAGAGATCAGCGATGTCGCCAATGCGGTGCTTGACGGCACGGACGTCGTCATGCTCTCCGAAGAGACGGCAGTGGGACACAACCCCGTACTTGCCGTCGAGACGATGGTCAATACGATTCAGGCGGCAGAAGGGATCTATCCTTACGACAAGTTCAACCACTTCTGCCATCAGGACGAGATGGATTTTATCGACGAGTCGGCTATCCGTCTGAGCGAGAACCTCAAGGCCAATGCGATGCTGGCACTCACCTCCTCGGGGCAGTCCGCGAAAAAGCTGGCGCGCTACCGGCCGAAGTACCCTATACACGCCATTACCCATGACGAGCGTGTCGCACGGCTTTTAACGATGGTCTGGGGCGTTGTGCCGGCATATATGGTCAAGAAGAACAAACTTGATGTGATGCTCGGCGAAGTGATCGTCAAAGGTCTGCAGCGCAGTACCATCGATCTGGAGGGGACCTATGTACTGACTGCCGGTGACCCGGTAGGGGTGCCCGGTACGACCAACTCCATCCGTATTCTGCGCCGGAACGAACTGGAGTTTTTCCGTGCGAGCGCCGTGGCGCCAAGCGCCAAGAAACGACAGAGTGTCACTACGGAATCGCTCTTCTAAAGAGAAACAGGATGGACGGTATGGAACACTCTTTGCTCCAGTCGTAATGAAATAAAAGCAGTTTGACCGCTCTTTTTATTTTGTCGAAGGCGGCAGTTTTACTGCTGCCGGTTATAGCACCTTCAAAAACTCTTTCAGCACTTCTTCGAGCTCTTTGTTATTGATAGGCTTTCCGACAAATCCGTCCATCCCCGCGTCTATGAACCGTTCACGGTCCCCCTGCATGACATTGGCGGTCAATGCGATGACGGGTGTATGCGTTAGTGACTCTTCCTGTTCGAATGTCTTGATCTGCTTCATCGCTTCAAGCCCGTTGAGGTTTGGCATATTCTCATCCATCAAGATCAGGTCATAGCGCTTCTCTTTGGCTTTTGCGACGCCATCGACTCCGTCATGGGCCACTTCAAAGCGCAGGCCGTACTCTTCAAGCATGAGGGTGATGAGCATCCGGTTGGTCACATTGTCTTCGACAACAAGCACTTCTCCCTCAAATTGCGGGATCTCCTCTTCGATAACCTCTTCAAAACCGCGCAGCCGTTCAATAGTGGCATCGTCGAGGGCTTCCATGATAGCGGTAGGAACGAACGGGGCATGAAGCGGGTAGATATGGTGTTCGGTCTTAAACGGGTTTTCCGGCTGTTCAAGCAGTGCGATCGCCGGTTGGTCCGATGCCATGATCTCCCGTGAAGTCTCTTCGTTTGGCACGAAGATGACGAGGTCGGCTTCATTGCCGCGGATCTCCGTGAGGTCCATAATGTCTGTAATGCCGAAATCCTGAAGGTAATGACGGATCAAAAGCATAAGGGAGTGTTTCTGCTCATCAGGCTTTGCCAGGGCGATCTTGAGCGAGCGGATCTTGTCGTAGTTATGCTCGATAGGCCGCAGGACATCGCATGTTTCGTAAGGGATGCTGATCTTGAACGTCGAACCGCTGCCTTTTTGGCTTTTGAGGGTGATACTCCCCTGCATCAGTTCGATGAGTTTAGTCGTGATGGAGAGTCCGAGTCCCGTGCCGCCGAATTCGCGTGTCGTGGAACCGTCGGCCTGTTCAAATGCCTTGAATATTCTTTTTTGGGAGGTTTCATCGATACCGATACCGGTATCCTGAACAAGGATGAGCAGGGTCTCATCTTCGGAAGTTATCCGGACTTTGATGGTGCCGTGTGTGGGCGTGAACTTGATGGCGTTGCTCAGAAGGTTGGAAAGCACCTGTTTGATGCGTATCATGTCTGCATTGATGCATGAAGGAAGGTTCGGATCGATATAGACAAGGTAGGTGATCTCTTTTTCATACGCTTTCGAGGCAAACAGCATCGCTGCCTGACTCAGCTGCTCTACCGGCTGGAACGGGTAGGGAGCGATCTGGAACTTGCCGCTTTGGATCTTGGCAAAATCGAGGATATCGTTGATGATGGCCAGCAGGGAGGTACCGCTGTTCGCGATGACTTCGAGATAATTGAGGTCTTTTTCATCCTGCAGGCGTTTTTGCAAGATCCCGACAAAGCCCAGGATCGCATTCAGCGGCGTACGGATCTCATGGGACATATTGGAAAGGAACTCGTCTTTGGACTTTTCTGCCGCTATCGCGTTGTCGCGTGCCTCGATGATCGGCGTGATATTGTGGTAGAAACAGATATATTCGCTGATCTCTCCCGAAGCGTTCTGTATCGGCGTAATCGCACTGTCCGCATGGAGTACATCGCCTTTTTTGCTCAGAAGCGGCTGGATGCCCTGGTAGATATCGCCTTTTGAGATGACGCTGTAGACTGTTTTTTCGATATTCTTGCGCTCAGAGTGCTCGATGAAGTCAAGTATATGTCGACCGACGACTTCGTCTTCAGTGTAATGAAGCTGTTTGTAAAAGGAGCTGTTCGCTTCGGAGATGATGCCCTCTTTTGAAACAGAACAGACCAGCATCGTCTGCTCGATAGCCAGTTTAAACTGGTTGAGCTCCTGAAACTTGGCCTGCAGTGCGCGGGTCTGTTCGCGGACCTGATCCGACAGCGATGCATTGAGCTGCTCAAGCTCAGTGGTCTGCTCCTCGATCTTCTGCTGTATGAGCAGGACAAGTTCGCTCAGTACGGTGTGAAGTTTTTGCAGCGAGGGACTGAGCGGCGTGAAGGCGGTCGACACGTTAAAGTCGCCGTCGCGCATCTTTTCAGTTATCTCCGTCGCTTCGAGAATAAAGATCTCATCTTGTTCGATGCGGGTCTGCGCACTCACGATCTGCCGGTTGATCTCGTCGGCCATCAGGGCGAACTCGTCAGAGGAGTTTACATGGATCGCCGGAGGGTTGTCGCGCTTGAAGCTGATATAGTCGAAAAAGTGCCCCAGTCCGTCCTGCACCGTTCTTACAGAGCGTATGATATGCTGTGCCAGGGTATAGGTCAAGCCGATCAGCAGTGCGATAAGAAGAAGGTTGACAAGTATGTTGCGTACCAGCATATCCCATGCATGATCTTGTATAAACTCCATACGTTCTTGTGTCCGTATAAAGATCAGGGCCTGAATCTCCTCAATAGTGCTTAGCCGTTTGTCCGCCGCCTGAGCCCATAGCTGCGGGTCGATGGCGAGTGCCCGTCGGGGGAGTCTTTTAAGCGCATCGGTCGCTATCATGTCATCGATACGGACCGCCTTGTCTATCGCTTCGCGGGAGTACCCCTGCGAACGCATCGACTTGATGAGATCGAGGTTGTTGCGGTATTGCTCAAAGATATCTTCAAGTATCAGCAGATCGGTGTACTCGTCTTGGTTGCTGATTGCCAGCGACTGGTAGGCGTTTAGAATTTCGAGGAAGTGCGGGTAGTCTGCGATGAAGCGCTCATAATACGCCGCTTCGCCGCGAAGCAGGTAGTTTTTAAACGTATGAACCAATCCGCCGTAGCCGATGATCTCTTTAAGTCTGGAGAAGAGATGCTGCCGTTCGCGTATGGTCTGAATCGTATGCCTGAACGACGAGACATACGATTCTGCCTCATATAAGTCGGGCAGTTTGTCGCTGATATTGAGCTGTTTGAGCGGGAGATAAGCGACATCGCTGTGGTGCTCCTGAGCGACCAGCAGTCTGGAAAACTGCTGATGCTGTTCCGGTGTCATCTGTGCTGATGAGAAGATGGCATGGAGCAGGGCTTTTTCCTGAAAGGCCCGCTCTTTTAATATCAACAGCTCTTTAAGCAGCATGGAGAAAGTATCAATGCGCTCATCTTTGCTGATAAGCGCATAGTGCTCAAAACTGCTCAGCAGGCGCTCTACCAGTGACTCATAATAGCGTGAAAGTGTTATCTGCGAAATGGTACGGTAGGTGATGCCCTGTCGCAGCGAAGGCAAAAAATCGAGGGCTTGTTTGATCTTGGCATTTTCATGTCCGCCGCTCAGGCGGGGAAGAAATTTTGTTGCGAACTCTTCAAGGGCCGTATCGGTTTGCCGGAACTGCGCTGTGAGCTGCTCTTTGCCCCGGGAGCTCTCTTCATGAAGGATGTACTCTTGTGCAAGCGTCTGTTCGGTATGAAGGTTCTGCAGAAGGCTGTTGGCATTGTTTGAAAACGAGGTGAACTCATCAAGGTCGATGACCTGCGTATAGTCAGTGTACTCTTCCTTGATTGACCTGGACATGAAAAGAGTCAAAATGATAATAGGGATAATGGTGAGCAAAAACAGTTTAAGTGTTATCGGAAATTTCATGCAGGCCTGTTGTTTTTTACCAATTATAACTACATCTACGATTAGAAGGTTATTAGAGATTGTTATTAAGTATGAATCTTTTTAATGGATTATGCAATTGCGGGACTGTTCGCGCGCCGGATGCGTTACAATTACATCATGAAAGATAAAGTATTCAATAAACCGATTGAAAAACAGTTTGAATTTGATGAGGAAGTAGCAGCGGTCTTTGACGATATGCTGCAGCGTTCCGTCCCCTTTTACAAGGAGTCGCAGGCGCTTACCCGGCACTTTGCGCTAAATGCGCTGAAGCCCGGCGGCCGTGTCTACGACCTGGGATGCTCTACCGCCTCCTTGCTGCTGGAGATAGAGCGCGGCTGCGGTTTTGAGGCAGAGCTCATAGGTATCGACAATGCCGAGGCGATGCTTGAACAGGCGCGTAAAAAGATCGATATCTTCCGCTCGAAGGTCCGTGTGGAGTATGGAGATATCCTGGAGTTTCCCTATGAGAACGCGGATGTGATGATAAGCAATTACACTTTGCAGTTCATCCGTCCCCTGGTGCGCGATACCCTGGTTAAAAAAATAGCCGATGCGCTGACGGACGAAGGGGTCTTTATCTTCAGCGAAAAGATCATCAGCGAAGAGAAGCGGCTTAACAAGCAGCTGATCGACTGCTATTATGACTTTAAAAAAGAGCAGGGTTACAGCGAGTATGAGATCGTGCAGAAGCGCGAAGCGCTGGAAAATGTCCTGGTCCCGTATACCGAAGCGGAAAATATCGAGATGGCCACGCGCTGCGGTTTTCGACACTGCGAGACAGTGTTCCGCTGGGCGAACTTCGCGACGTTTATCGCGCTGAAGTAGCAGCCCGCGCAGACGTGCTACCAGACGTTTTTATTGTTCGTCTCTTCTTTGGGGGCAAACATCTTTTTGACGTCTTTGAACTCGATGAGGTTTTCGTCGCACTCTTTGTGGTAGTAACCGTGCAGGTCGTAATACTCATGGCAGTCGTTGTAGTAGCGTGCGGAGATACCGCGTTCGTTTACACAGCCGGTAAAGATGAGTGTGAGTGTCAAAGTGCCAAGCAGCCAGAGTAAACGTATCATATCGGCATTGTAGCGAAAGGGAAAAGATGTTGCAAGTAGTGGAAATATTTAAAGAACTCGCGTCTATCCCCCACTGTTCGGGGGCTACGCAAGCGATGAGACGTCACCTGCTCAACGAAGCGGAAGCGTTGGGTTATGAGAGCGAAGTCGATGCTGCAGGCAATATCCTCTGCCGCAGAGCGGGCTCAAAACTGACGCTGCAGGCGCATTATGACATGGTCTGTATCGGTCAGGCGCCTGATATCGCTGTTGTCGAAGAGGAGGGCTGGCTCAGTGCCAAAGAGTCGACACTGGGCGCGGATAACGGTATCGCGATGGCGATGATGCTCTCTTTGATGCGCGAGGGTGCCCCCGTTGATGCCCTTTTTACCAATGATGAGGAGACAGGACTTATCGGTGCGCGTGCGCTTGAAGTCGATATCGCGACACGCTATCTTCTGAACATCGACAGTGAGGAAGAGGGGGTCGTGACCATCGGCTGTGCCGGGGGAGAGGATATCATCGCCGAACTGGAGCTGACAGGCACAGAAAAAGAGGGACACTGTTTCGAGTGCGTAGTAGAGGGCCTGCCCGGCGGGCATTCGGGTATAGACATAGACAAAAATATCCCCAATGCCATCAAGGAGCTCGCCGCCGTGCTGGCGCCGCTGGATGCAGAGCTGGTGAGCTTTGAAGGGGGTGAGCGCCGCAATGCCATCGCCAAACGTGCGACGGCACGCTTTTTGTGTGACGCATTGCCCGAGGGGATCGATGCCAGAGCTCTGGGAGTACAGAAGGTCAGCGTGTTTAACGAAGGAAAACGACTCCTCGGGATGCTTCATGCTTTCGCGCACGGTGTACGCGCTTATGACGCGGAGCTCGGTATCGTCCGAGACAGTATCAACCTTGCACAGGTCGAGTGCGATGCACAGACGATGCGTATTCACCTGAGTGCGCGTTCCATGTCCGAAGCGGGTCTGCAGCGCTTAAGCTCACAGAGCAGAACCTATTTTGAGATGTTCGGGGCGAAGGTGAGAACAGAAGGGTATTATCCCCCGTGGCAGCCTGAAGCGACACCGTTTGCACAGCGTGTATGCGACGCGGTAGCGCAGGTCAGCGGGAACGGGGCGTTGGGCACCATTCATGCAGGGCTGGAGTGCGGTATCATCAAAGATCGCTATAAAGGGCTTGAGATCGCTTCCATCGGCCCCAATATCGTCGCTCCGCACTCAACCGCCGAACGGGTAGAGGTCGCTTCGGTAACGAAGGTTTACGAAACGCTCAGGGCGATCATCGCGTCCCTGTAGCGTTAGCGGGCTTTAAAGCTCTCTTTGCTCTTGCAAAACTCCTGCAGAAAACATTCGGTGTCGCACTTGGGTTTCTGGGCGGTACAGATGTAGCGGCCGAAGAGCACCATCCCCTGATGCAGCTGATGCAGGTCGGTCTTGAACTTCTTTACCAGCGTCTCTTCGGTCTTCAGTGCCGTGGCGTCATCGCTGAGACCGAGCCGGTGCGCGACACGAAAGACATGGGTGTCGACCGCCATCAGGTTCGCGCCGGTATATTCGATCATGACGACATTGGCCGTCTTCTGCCCGACGCCGGCAAGGGTGACCAGCTCTTTCTCATCCAGCGGGATCTCCCCGCCATACGCCTCTATGACACGCTGGGCCATCTTGATGATGTTGGTCGCTTTGTTATTGAAAAACGAACAGCTCTGGATGATCTTTTTGACATCGTCGACATCGGCAGCCGCGAGGGCATGGACATCGGGGTATTTTTCAAACAGGGCCGGGGTGATCAGGTTTACCCGTTTGTCGGTGCACTGCGCCGAAAGGGCTACGGCGATGACCAGTTCGTAAACGTTTTTATAGTCAAGTTCTGTAATGGCACCGGTATAGCGCTGTAAAAACGCCGCTTTGATGCCTTCGATCTCTTTTTT
>JBFEWT010000191.1:0-2957 GCA_041546225.1 Sulfurimonadaceae bacterium | reverse complement strand
TATCTCACTGCTCAAAAAGGAGCTTTCATGAATCGTTTCGGAATCCGTTTTTCATTTACCACTTTCGGAGAGTCCCACGGCAAAGCGATCGGCTGTGTCGTCGACGGCGTTCCGGCAGGACTGGAGATCGACGAGGCGTTTATCCAGAGCGAACTTGACCGCCGAAAACCCGGTCAGAACGAGTTTGCCACCGCGCGCAAAGAGGGGGATGTCGTCGAGATACTCAGCGGCGTCTTCGAGGGCAAGAGCACGGGGACACCCATTGCCATGGTCATCTTCAACACCAATCAGAAATCCAAAGACTACACCAACATCAAAGATGTCTTTCGCCCCGGCCATGCGGACTTCACCTATTGGAACAAATACGGCATCCGCGATTACCGCGGCGGCGGACGTTCAAGTGCACGCGAAACAGCGGCACGCGTCGCTGCCGGCGCCGTGGCCAAGATGATGCTTAAACCACTGGGCATCTCCATTCAAAGCGGTATCAGCGAGATCGCCGGCATCGCGGCATCATCATGCGATTTTGACTATGCTCCCTCAAGCGCCATCTACGCACTTGACAAAGAGGCTGAACAGGCGCAGAAAGACGCTATCCTCGAAGCGAAAGAGCGCCATGACTCCGTCGGCGGTATCGCACTGGTCAATATCGCCGGCCTCCCTGTGGGTCTGGGCGAACCGCTCTACTACAAACTCGACGCCCTGCTGGCTGACGCCATGATGGGCATCAATGCCGTCAAAGCCGTCGAGATAGGTGACGGTACCGAGAGCGCCCGCGCATTCGGCTCGACCAACAACGACCCGATTCGCAAAGAGGGCTTTGAAAGCAACCATGCCGGGGGAATACTCGGCGGTATCAGCAACGGCGACGACGTAAACGTCCACGTCTACTTCAAACCCACGCCGTCGATCTTCATCGAACAGCATACGGTCACGGCGCAGGGAGAAGAGACCGACTTCGCCCTCAAAGGGCGTCATGACCCCTGTGTCGCCATCCGCGGCTCCATCGTCTGTGAAGCGATGGCCGCACTCGTCGTTGCCGACCTGGCACTGCTCAACATGGGCCGTACCATGGAAGGGCTTGAGCGCTACTACCGCTAAGCCTCTGCGGCACCGCTGCAGAAAAACACCTTACTGCTTATAATTTCTACTTATTTACTTATTTTCTGAATTGTTTACTGCTATAATGGTTTACCCCCTCCAAAAGGACTGAGATGTCTGCCGATAAAATGCCTAAGTGTTATATGCTCGATACTTCTGTCATTCTCGATGACCCGGAGAACATACTGCGTACTTCGGAAAACAACTTCAACACCGTTGCCATAACCAATATCGTTCTGGCCGAGCTCGACGGGAAAAAAGATGACATGCGCTCTGACGCAGGCTTCCGCGCCCGTGAGTTTTTCCGCCTTGCCGATGCCGCGAAGGGCCGGACCCTTACCGTAGACGAACTGCCCGACTGCCTGAAGCCGCATAGCGGTATTACGGATGCATGTGCCGCGGATTGCTATTTCCTGCTTCAGCTGGAGTTTGACAAATCCCTGCACGGGGCGGAGATGCAGCCTATCGATCTCTATATCGTCTACCGCGAAGAGTACCGTGCATCCCTCTCCTATTACGAGGTCAAAGGGCTCAACGATGCCAAAATCGCCGAGATCGCCGCCGATTACGGCCTGACCCTGCTCACCAATGACATCTCGTTCCGTATTTCTGCCAAAGTGCGCAACATCCCCGCGGACTCCATCCAAAATGCCAGTGTCGAAAAACCTGAGAACATCACGTTTGCCCACACCTATACCTACTACGATGAACCCGCGCTTCCAAAAGATACCGAACACAGGAGTTTTGAGCAGCTGACTTTTATACAAGAAGCGAAAAGCGAGAGCAAAGAGATCTATGAGACCGGTATTCAACGCCATGCGATGACGGTCAACGGGCAGCTGGAATGGTGCGATTTCGACACCCGTTTCGGCGAACATTTCGATCATAATCTTGTCCGGCCTATCAACCTGGAGCAGAAGTTCTACTACTCCATACTTACCCATCCGCTCAACTCCGTCACCGTCGTTGCCGGGGCAACCGGTTCAGGCAAGACCCTCATCGCCCTGCAGGCGGGGCTGGAACTTTTCAACGAAGGGATCGTCGACGGTATCGTCTATGCGCGCAATACCGTTACCGCTAATGACCCGCATGCGGAGCTTGGCTACCGAAAAGGAGACCAGGAGCAGAAGCTGGGTTATTTCATGTACCCGCTCTATGCCGCCATCAACTTTACCATCGAACACCAGATCAAGTTTTCCATCGACTCGCAGGTCGAGTATACCGGTACGGTCAACTCGCCCAAACGCGAGAATGCCACGGAGCAATTCATGGTCAACCACAACATCGAAGTGATGGATATCGCCCATATGCGCGGTACCACCATCTCGCGCAAATTCGTCATTATCGACGAAGCGCAAAACATGACCAACGCCACGATGAAGCTTATCGGAACGCGCATGGGCAACGAGACACGCCTCGTCATCATGGGGGACCCCAACCAGATAGACCACCCCTTCCTCTCCAAGCGGCGTAATGCCCTGGTGACACTGATGAACAAGGCGCTGCACCACGATTTCCTTGCCGGCATACATCTGCGCCATACTATCCGCAGCGAAGTGGCCAACTGGTTTGATAAGAACTATTGATTTGTGATTGTAAGATTGTTGTGATAATATTTCAGAACTATGATTTTAAACCATCCCATAAGGAACCGCTCCATGAAACACTATTTTCTTTCAATTTTAGCCGCCCTTCTGCTTCCGGCCATACTTATTGCAGACACCCAGGCAGTAACCTACGAAGGTGAAAAGCACCTGCTCTCCGGCTCCATCCCCAAAGTCGGGGATATGGCGCCTGAAGCACGCGTAACGGCAAAAGATTTTTCACGCATCTCCGTCGGCGGGGCCAAAGAGAAG
>JBFEWT010000157.1:0-4188 GCA_041546225.1 Sulfurimonadaceae bacterium | reverse complement strand
CTTGCGGCACTCGTACTTGCCTATATCGGTGTCAGGGTCTTCAAGCGTATTATGCATCGTGTGGCACAACGTAAAGAGGTCCCGCAAAAGCGCATATTCTATATCGAAAGAGTGTTTGAGCTCTTCGCTGTCTTGTTAACACTGCTGGTTTTGGCGTTCGTATGGAGCGTAGATATTAAAAGTATCTCGCTCTTTGCTTCCTCCATCTTTGCCATCATAGGCGTCGCGATGTTTGCGCAGTGGTCCATACTGAGCAATGTCACGGCAAGCATCATCATCTTTTTTACATTTCCGGCGAAGGTGGGTGACAGAGTAAGGATCGTCGACGGCGACGACACCATTGAGGGGACGATTACGGAGATCGCGCTCTTTCAAACCGAGCTTCGAGATGCAGAGGGGAATACGGTGCTCTATCCGAACAATCTTCTGCTGCAAAAACCCGTTATCAGGGTAAAAACAACCGATCATTCCACATCAAAAGCAGCTAAAGAGGTTTCCTGACAGTCCGTTCTCTTCATCGGACTGCAGAGCGGATAGATTTTATTTCGTAGAGGTGCGTGAAGAAGTTTTTTTTAGTCCTGCTGTGCAAGAGAAAGGCATTCATCATACGTATTCTCACACACTTCATAACATTTTTCAGAGCCGTCTTCGGCTTTTTCGCATTTTTCCTGACAGGCTTCAAAGGCCATGTCACATTTCTGAGCCGGATCACTCTCTTCAGCCGCCAACGGGTTCAGAAACAGTAGAGTCAATAGAAGGGTTGCACAAATCTGCATACTTTTCATTTCAAAAATTCTCCATGCCAAATTAATATTGCAATAAGATTGTTCTGTTAGGATGCAGTTACAGTTTTTACTGTAACGTTTACACCTGGACAAAACGACATTTCCGTGTAGTTTTCAGGCGCACACCGATGCGAACCGCCAAGCAGCATCGGTGTACAAAACAACTTCATTTTTCTATCCGCAGAGAAATTATACTCCCAAAAAAAATATTTTAAGCTAAAAGTTTTCTGAAGCAATATCAGCGCACCTGATCCTATTTCATGACTGCATTTTATGAAAAATAGGTGTATAATTTTCTACTCAGAATTAACGGCCCACTTTTTGAAAGAAAAGCCTTTGAGTCATAGGAACCACTGCTAAGTGTTCCCGGTTTTTTTTGGCTGTGTTTGATACCCTCTATCAAACGTTATCTCTTGCAGAATATACTTATTTTTATCGAGGATCCGATGAAAGTTTCTGATATCGTATTGGAAATGGAACTGGGTGGCGTTGATTCGGCAGATATGGCCGATATCATTGAGCTTTGCGAAAGCAAGGGCTTTAACAGCGAAATGATCGACGACGAGCTTCTGAAACGGGGCTATGACAAGATCTTCACTGTCGATTATGACGAATACGATGAGTGGGGTGACGACGACTATGCTACCGTCGAGAAATTCCCGTACCGACAAGACTACAGGGACTAGGGAACAGATATGACAAACAAGGAACTACTCCGCGCATACTACGATATGTGGAACAGCCAGAACTTTGAAAAGGCTGACACACTCTTAAAAGAGGACATCCGCTTTCGCGGTTCGCTCGATATCGTAGCCAACGGTATTGAAGGTTTCAAAGAGTATGCGCAGATGATCATTGCCGCTTTTCCGAACCTCTATCACGCCGTTGAGATCGAAGTGTTTGAAAACGATACAGCTGCCGTCTATGTCACCTATTCCGGGACACACGAAGGCAAACTGCTCGGCTATGAAGCGACGGGAAACCGTATCAGCTACTCGGGCGCTGCATTCTTTCGCTTTCACAATTCAAAGATAGCCAGTATCAATGTACTGGGCGACCTTAACTCCCTCAACAAACAACTCTCTCAGGAGTAAGCACGCATGAGCCGCACATCAACGGCTCGGCGATCACGCTACTTCAGCTGCTCTTCATAATCAAGTTCCATCCCCTTGGAGGTCATCATGAACCCTTTGACGATGATCTTGCCGTTATGGATAGCCTTGTGATGCTCTTTGCACAGCGGCACAAGGTTATGGCGGTGGTCCTGATGGAAATGGCCGATAAAGCCCGCCTGGTTCGCCAGTGACTGGTGCGCGATGTGGTGTACGTCTTCGGCGATGTCGCCGCAGATGACGCACTTGGTGACATAGAGCTCTTTATTGTACTTGCTCGTACGCTTCTTGGCCAGCAGTTCCAGCTCGTCGAAATCGTTGGCGAGGCGCTTGCGGATACGGTTGGCGGTGTCGAGGAACTCGCTGTCCATATGCAGCGACTTGGCGAACTCCAGACCGTAGACACTGCTGCCGCTGCCGCTTTGCAGGACACGGTTGAAGACGAGGCGGTCGTTCACCTCGTCGTACTCCACGCTCAGGTGCAGGTCGACCACATTCTGGAGCTTGCGTATCTCCACCATCGTCGAGAGCTGATGCAGGTGTGTCGCAAAAAGAAAGACCGAGCGCAGTTTCGCCAGTTTCATGATCGCGCTTGCGACGATGGCGACACCTGAAAGCGTCTCGGTACCGTGGCTGATCTCATCGCCAAGCACCAGCGACTTTGCCCCTGCGCGGTTAAAGATGTTCTTGAGTTCAAGCATCTCCACGGCGAAGGTCGAGAGCCCTTTTGAGAGGTTGTCCTTGGAGACGATACGCGTGAAGATAGACTCGAACAGCGAGAACTTCATCGAAGATGCCGGCACATAGAAGCCCGCCTGCGCCATCAGTATGGCAATACCGATGCTCTTCATAAGCGAGGACTTTCCGCTGGAGTTGATGCCGTAGAGCAGTACGCCGTTGATCTCGTGCCCGTCATGCACGCTGACGTCGCACATCACCGTCTCGGGATACGGCAGGTCCATGTAGTCGCGGTTGCCCATGACGATGTCGTTGGGAACGTAGATACCCTGACGCTCCTGTATCTCGATGAGCGGATGGCGCAGCGCCATAAGCTGCATGAAGTTCTCATCCTCTTTCACCTCGACGATGGTGGGACGCGAATAGTTGTTGTTCTGCGCCACTTTTGATGAGCTCACCGCCACGTCAAGGTCCGCGACATACTGGATGACCCGTTCGAACAGCAGCGTATAGCGGCGCTCGAATGTGCTCTGAAGCTGAACGTAGCGCTCTTTTACCAGCGCGACGATCTTGGCGCGGTTGCGCATGATCTTGTCGGAGAGCTGGTCGGTCAGTTCGGAGGTGATCTTGACGTTGTTGGTGAGCTTCTTGACGCTGAAATCGCCGAAGTCGACCCTCCTGCCGTCAAGCTCGAAAGTCTGTGCGGCAAACTTCTGCTCTATCATCGACCAGCGGTTCTTGCTGAGACTGATGTAGTAACCCTCTTTCTCCAGCACGCCCAGACTGACATAACGCGCCTGCGACGACGAGGCGACCTCGCTTACGAGGCTTTCGATAGCGTCCATGATGATACTGAACGTCTGCAGCATCTTTGCGTTCTCGTCCACAAGCGTATCGATGGACGCGTCCACCCCGCGGCGCAGGAAGTTCTCATCCACTGTCGCCATCGTAAAGCGGCGCGAAGTCTCCAGGTCGATGCTCTTCTCTATGTCACGCAGAAACTCTTCGACCTCGTTCTCTCCGAAAGGGGTCTTCTGTATCTTATGTTTTTTGATGTACTCCATCAGGTCGCGCACACTCACCATCGACTCGTAGACATAGTTCATCTCAAACGGGTGCAGCCTGCCGAGGTTGATACGGCGCGAAAGGCGCTCGAGGTCGTAGATGCCACGCAGCGTCTCATCGAGCAGGCGCACGTGCGAATTGACACGGTCTATGAGGTTATACCGCCGTGTCAGCTCATCCGCATCGATGAGCGGGTTGAGCAGGCGCTCTTTGAGCAGGCGTTTGCCGATGGCCGTCGAACTCTTGTCGATGAGCTTGAGCAGCGTCATCTCGTCGCGGTCTTTGGAGACGATGGCGAGCTGTTCGAGCGCATTGTTGCCAAGGTACATGAAACGGCGGTTGTCGATGGTCTGCGGCCGGGAGAGTTTCTGGATGATGTGGTAGTCGTGTTCGATGACGAAATGGACCAGTATCGCCAGCGCCTCCGAGATGAGCGGCGTGCGCTCCAGGTCGAGATGCTCGATAGGCGAGAGGAGCGACTGTATCTGGTAGACCTTCTCGAAAAGCTCGTTCTGGTAGTCGATCTTCGGGCGTTCATGGTTGACCGT
>JBFEWT010000156.1:0-4214 GCA_041546225.1 Sulfurimonadaceae bacterium | reverse complement strand
GATGGTTGAGCGTCTCACCCAGGGGCGCGAACTCTTCGGGGAGCTCTTCGACTTTCAGCGGCCGCATCAGGTGTTCGTTCATGTTCGCGAGGCGGCGGTTAAGTGTCATGACCTGCGTAATAAGCATTTTAGACAGGACGATGGCATAGAGGATGATAAGTGCGAAACCCGCTGCGTTCAGGATAAGGATGGAGTTGAAGATCTTATCGAGCAGGCGTGAGGTAGAGGTGATATCTTTGGTGACTTTGATATACATCCCCTCTTCAAAGGTGAACGGATAGGTCAGTGTAAGGTAGGTGTGGCCGTTTTTCTTGAGTTCAAACAGGCCTTCGTCGAATGCTGTGTCAGACTGTATGAGCTCAAGCGAGAGGTCAAGCAGCGTATCGCTGGCACTCTGCTGCGCTGTCGAGAGGGATTGGTAAGAGTTGACGTTTTGTGCAAACTGCAGCAGTTCAACGCGTTTCTCTTCATAGATAGACTGTTTGATATAGATAAACAGAAAAGAGGAGAAGATAAATATCAAGGCGGCCGAAGCGATAATAAGCTGAAAAATAAAACGGGCTCTGATACTTTTTCTGGAAAACAAATCCACTACCTCTTTGCAGAGCTGCCCCCGGATTTAATGATCAGGGCTCTCTCTATGATGTATTGAAAGTATACACTGTTTAATTGATTCCAGCTTTATATGGCGGGTTAAGAAGATAACCTTCAGTTTGTACAGCTGACAAATGGATGCAATCCGTTCTTGGAAAAGGGGCTTCTGTCTGTTGATGGTCTGTTTGTTAAGGCTTTAAAAGGGCAGAGTGGAGGATGAAGAGCCGTTTTACAGGGCTCTTCCGGAGGAATGGGGTGCTTATGCTTCTTTTGGGAAGCAGAAACGGTAACCGCGACGGCGAACAGTCTCGATCGTCGTGATGTTAAGCGGCTTGTCCATTTTCTGGCGAATCTGGTTGATAGCGACCTCGATAACGTTAGGCGTAACGAGTTCAGGTTCTTCCCAGATAGCGTCAAGAAGCTGCTCTTTGGAGACGATCTGGTCACGGTGGCGTGCAAGGTGCGTCAGTACTTCAAACGGCTTGCCTTTGAGTTCGATCTCTTTCTCTTTGTAGATGATCTTCTCTTCTTCAGGGTTGATCGTAAGGTCTTCGATCTCGATGATGTTGCTGCCGCCGAAACGAAGGCGCGCTTCGATACGTGCTACAAGAACGTCAAAGTCGAACGGCTTGCGGATGTAGTCATCTGCGCCGGCACGGAGTGCTTCGATCTCGCTCTCATTGTCATCGCGTGCAGAGAGAACAACAACAACTGTCTTCGGCGTGTTTGATTTGATGTCAGGGATGATGTCGACACTGTTACCGTCCGGTAGCATCCAGTCCATCAAAATCAGGTCATAGTTACGAATATCAAGATAGTACTCACCGTCTTTTAGTGTCTCAACGACGTCGCTTTGATAACCGAACTCTTTGAGCCCTTCTGCCAAAGTTTTGTTTAGTGTTACTTCATCTTCAATGATTAAGATACGCATTCACGTTCCTCTTATGTAAAGAAATTTTGGCGGGATTATAGCATAGTTTAAGAAAAATTGAAAGTTTTTTTCAATTTTCTTTAAATTTTCGTTTGAGGGTCGCAGAAACGCGGCAGGCAGGGAGAATGTCGGGTTTTTCAATCTTGATTTTTAGCTTTTCGATAGCCGGAAAATGCGTTTTTAATGTTTTATGGAGTGATTCCAGGGCCTCTTCTATGAGTTCGAATCTTCCCTCTTGCATCGTGCTTTTTATCAGCTCGGCGACTTCGGCATAATTGATAAAACTGTTCTCGTAGTGATAGTCTATTTTGCAATCTACGACGATGCGCTGCGGCACGTTGCGCTCATGTTCGAGCAGTCCGATGATGGTCTCGAAGGTGAGTGCTTTGATGCCGATGGTCATACGACACGCTTCTCCTCGCCTTTGATCAGGCGAATAAAGTTGGGGATATGCTTATAGAAGAGGATGATGCCGATGATCACTGCGGGTGCATGGGCCATCTCCGGGTGGATGAAAAAGCTTGAGACCAGCAGGGCCAAAAGCCCGAGCATGGACGAGAGCGAGGAGATGCGGATCGTCTTGGCGGCGATGAGCCATACTGCCAGCGCAATACCCGTCTCGACCGGGAGCATCACCATCATGACACCCATTCCCGTTGCAATACCCTTGCCGCCTTCAAACCAGAGGTAGGGGCTGAAACAGTGACCCACGACGGCCATGACGGCTACGCCCCACTGGGCAGCTTCGCTCAGGCCCATATATTTGGCAAGCAGCAGTACGATCACGCCTTTGAGCGCATCGAGCGCGAGTGTGGAGGCGCCCAGTTTTTTTGCCAGTGCAGGGTTCTGCTCTTTGACAACGCGCAAGACATTCGTAGCCCCGATACTTTTTGAACCGCTCTCTTTGACGTTGACGTTGGCAAAGAACTTGGCCAGAAGCAGGCCGAACGGTATACCGCCTACGAGGTACGCGAGTATGTAAAACTGTGCATTGATATTGGTGAGAAAATCCATTAATCCCCTTGCGTTCATTCAATAATTGGGAAATTCTACTGGAAAGTTAGTTATAATTCGATTAATTTAAAAACGGGTCGTTCACTATATATAGTCGGCCGCATATTTTGAGATAAGGACTCCGATTGCAGCTTACAACGGAAGAGTTAATTAAAAGAATCAATGAACTTAAAGCACGCCTGAGTGTGACGGTCGTCGCACACTTCTATCAGCGTGACGAGGTATTTGAGATGGGTGATATCCACGGGGATTCACTTGAGTTGGCGAAAAGGACGATGGAAGACGATGCCGAGTTCGTCGTCTTCTGCGGTGTCGGGTTTATGGGACAGAGTGTCAAGATCCTCAGCCCTGAAAAACGGGTGTTGATGCCTAAGATAGCCTGTTGCGCCATGGCACGCATGATCGACTCTCTCTACTATGACGAATCAGTCGAAGCGATGGGCAAGGCAGGGATCCCCAAAGAGAACATCCTGCCGATCACCTATATCAACTCCAGCGCCGAGGTCAAAGCAAAAGTGGGCGAGATGGGCGGCATGGTCTGTACCAGCTCCAATGCGAAAATGATCATCGAGACAGCCCTTAAAGAGGGTAAGAAGATCCTTTTCGTCCCTGACCGCTGTCTGGGACAGAACATCGCCAATATGATGGGTCTTAAATCTGCCGTCATCGGCATAGACGAGAACCTTGCCGATGCGGACATCATCTGTTTTGACGGCTTCTGTTCTGTGCACCAGCTCTTTACGGTGGAGGATATCGCGTTCTACCGCAAGAAGTACCCGGGTATCAAGATCGCCGTCCACCCTGAGTGCGACCCTGCCATCTGTGCAAAAGCGGATTTTGTCGGTTCCACTTCGCAGCTCATCAAGTACATCACCGAGCTTCCCGAAGATCAGAAAGTCGCCGTCGGTACCGAGTTCAACCTTGTGAACCGTCTGCGTCCGAAGAACACCTATGTGCTCTCTTCGACCAAGCCGGAGTGTCCGACGATGAACGAGACGACGCTTGAAGACCTCTACCTGACACTTAAGTCTATCGAAGACGGTGAACCGATCAACGAGATCCTGATCGATGAAGAGACGAGCAAATGGGCGAAAGTGGCCCTAGAGCGGATGCTGGCGTTATGATCGATGCCTTTGTAAGCGCGACACTCGCCGAAGATGTCGGACGCGGTGACCTTTATGCGCTTGTCATGCCCTCCACCCCGGCGAAAGCCCGTATCGTTGCCAAGAGTGACGGTGTCGTAGCCGGTGAGATCTATGCCGATGCGCTGGCCCGCCTGGAGTCTTTCGGCATCACATGGCACAAGCATGA
Organism: Sulfurimonadaceae bacterium; assembly: GCA_041546225.1. GTDB lineage: Bacteria > Campylobacterota > Campylobacteria > Campylobacterales > Sulfurimonadaceae > JBFEWT01. Next base: position 364 of record JBFEWT010000156.1, on the reverse strand, counting down.
CGGCGATACATTCGTATCGGGTGACCTGATAGCGGAGGTCACCGGCGATTCGCATACCCTGCTCAAATGCGAGCGTACGCTGCTGAATATGCTTCTGCATGCGAGCTCCATCGCTACGCTGACACGCAGCTTTGCCGATATTGTCGCACCGTACGGCACAAAACTGCTTGACACCCGAAAGACCCGCCCGATGCTGCGTGTTTTCGAGAAGTATGCGACCAGAACCGGCGGTGCGGTCAACCACCGAATGGGGCTCGATGACTGCCTGATGCTCAAAGATACCCATCTCAAGACCATCGATGACCTCGGTGCGTTTATGAAAGAGGCACGCAAAAAGATACCGTTCACCTCCAAGATAGAGATC
>JBFEWT010000067.1:0-11968 GCA_041546225.1 Sulfurimonadaceae bacterium | reverse complement strand
TAGGTGAAGTCCGCATGGCCGGGGCGAAAGACATCTTTGATGTTGGTGTAGTCTTTGGATTTCTGATTGGTGTTGAAGATGACCATGGCAATGGGTGTCCCCGTGCTCTTACCCTCGAAGACGCCGCTGAGTATCTCGACGACATCTCCCTCTTTGCGCGCGGTTGCAAACTCGTTCTGACCGGGTTTTCGGCGGTCAAGTTCGCTCTGGATAAACGCCTCGTCGATCTCCAGCCCTGCCGGAACGCCGTCGACGACACAGCCGATCGCTTTGCCGTGGGACTCTCCGAAAGTGGTAAATGAAAAACGGATTCCGAAACGATTCATGAAAGCTCCTTTTTGAGCAGTGAGATAGCGATCTGGGCAGCTTCCTGCTGTGCCACTTTTTTACTTTTGCCTGCAGCGCGCGCATACTCTTTCTCTTCGATGAAGACAGCGACCTCAAACTCTTTTTTATGGTCGGGGCCGCTGCTGCCGACGAGTTTGTATTCTGGGGTCATCCCGAAATGGGCCTGTGTGAGCTCCTGCAGAGACGTTTTGTAGTCTTTGAAGAGTGAATCCAGCGAGATCTCCGGGTAGATCTTCTCAAGCAGGGCGATAACAATGGTCTGTACCGTGTCAAGTCCCGCTTCGAGGTAGATGGCCCCCATGACCGCTTCGAATGCATTGGAGAGCAGCGAGGGTTTGCTGCGGCCGCCGTTGTTCTCTTCGGCATTGGAGAGGAAGATATACTCCCCCAGTCTGATGTGGTTGGCGATACGGGTAAAACCCTCTTCGTTGACCAGCGAGGCCCGCATCTTCGAGAGCTTCCCCTCATCATGCTGTTTGAATTTTTTATAGAGGTATTCGCCGACGATCAGGTCGAGGACGGCATCTCCAAGAAACTCAAGGCGCTCATTATTGTAGGGCTGTTTGTAGCTTTTATGCGTCAGCGCTTCAATAAGGAGCTCTTTGTTGTCAAATTGATAGTTCAGTTGTTGTTGTAACGGTTCGAGATGTTCCAACGGTACTCCTTTTATATGTTTAAAGTGAACGCTTCTGGCGTTCAGCCTCTTCTCTGGCGATATCGTCACAGCGTTCGTTCTCGTCGTGGCCGTTGTGCCCGCGTACCCAGATAGCGGTAATCTTGTGTACGGCCGAGACTTCAAGATACTCCTGCCAGAGGTCAGGGTTTTTGACCTTCTTGAAGTTGCGTGCCACCCAGCTTGGAAGCCATTCGTTGATCGCCTTGACGACATACGAGGAGTCCGAAGTGATCTCGACATCGCAGGGCTCTTTAAGGGCCTTGAGGCCCTCTATCACGCCGCGAAGCTCCATACGGTTGTTTGTCGTGTGGGGTTCGCCGCCACTGACGATGCGTTCGGTCTCTTTGTAGCGTAAAATGGTGCCAAATCCGCCCGGTCCCGGGTTTCCAAGGGCTGAACCATCACTGAAAAGATAGATTTTTTTCAAAAATTTCCTTGGTCAGGATCATCTCGCTTCGGACCGAGTCGATCGCGTAACAGTTTGGGCAACGGTTGAATGCAAAGGGAAAGACCTGCTTGCAATCATTGCAGAGGTATTCAAACTGCAATGCGGCACCCGTAAACCCGCTTTTACGAAGCCGGATCATGATATCGAGCTCAAAGACGGCACTCTCGTCTGCCAGATCTACGATCCCTTTTGCACTGAAAAGTTCCCGCAGATAACCATTTTTTGAAATTATATCCAAATCAAGTTGCTCTGCACCCAGTCGCCAGAGCAGATCGCTGATAGTATCGCACTGCGACTGGTCCAGATGGCGCCATGCCAGAGCGGTATGGTGGACAAAGAGATACTCAAAAATGAGATAGGTCAGGTTATGCTGCTTCTCATAAAGTGCAATCAGTCTCTGCGCTTTCTCATCGGCAGTGATCTCCGGGTCATTGAGCATCGCCATACACTCAAGGTAGAGACGGTCTTTGGCCGTATCGCTGTCGAGTTCATCCAGGGGCTCGAGTACCTCAAGGGCCTTGCTGTATTCACGAAGCTGTTCATACACCAGGAGCAGGTAGCGCAGTGCCTGCGGTGTACGCGGAAACTGCTGCAGGATCTGCAGGAAGATGGTGCGTGCACGTTCGAGGAAACCTGCTTTAAAATAGGTCTGACCAAGCAAAAAGAGGGTGTCGCGCCGTTTCTGGGGGTCTTTTTGCTGTTCGATCAGCGTCTGGTAGATCTCGATGCTTTTCTCAAAGTCGCCGTTTTGGTAGTAGGCATGGGCCAGAAGTATCCAGGACTTCTCCGAAATGGAACCGCTGCTGATGAGTGCTTTAAGCTCCTCTTCGGTGGGCAGGGTATGGAACTGTTTGATAAAGCGGTCGAGGTAGCGGTGGTCTTCCTGGACTTTGAAACGCCCCCACCAGTAGCTGAAGAAAGCGATAATGAAGACCAGTACGAAAAAGACGATAATACCGAAAAGCGGGTCGCGGTACTCAATAAAGAGCGCATCCATCTGGCAATGTTTCCTTGGTGAAGCAGGTTTTGTTGAATAGATTATAGCTTAATGCGGATAAAGTACCGAAGAAACGAAATTCTGAAAAGGGATCATTATATTAAGTATAATACTTGATTATCTGGTTTTCAGCTTTTGAGAAGTATAATGTGATTACTTTGTATGATTTTTCAGATGTATCGCAGGCAAGTGTTACATAATGAACTGTTGCAACTATTATTAGTTCTTATACAGCAGGTAGCTGATCAGGTTCAAAACATAATAAGTGACGGGATGCTAGCATCTGATTTAAAGAGAATTACAGTACGAAAGAAGCAAGAAGGAAATATTTATGTCTGAAACAGTTAAAAAAGAGAAAGAGTATCTGAAAGGGTGGATACCGTGGCGTCTGCAGCGTTACTACACCTATATAGCGATTACGATTATCTCGCTGGGGTTGCCATGGATCCGCATCAATGATAATCACTTTTTTCTATTAAGCTTTCATAACCTTGATCTGCACCTGGCATTTGTGAAGTTCGATATGCAGGAACTTTACCTGATGCCGTTTATCCTGATGCTGCTCTTTATCGGTGTCTTCGGTATTACGGTGCTTGGCGGGCGTGTTTTCTGCGGCTGGATGTGTCCGCAGACGATCTTCCGTGTCATCTACCGCGACCTGATCGAGACCAAACTGCTCAAGATGCGCAAACGTATCGCCAACAAGCAGATCGAGCCTGATTACTCAAAGACAGAGAACAAGGTCAAGCGGGTGATCGCCATAGCGATCTGGATCGTCCTCTCCTTCGTCGCAACGGCGAACCTCTTCTGGTTCTTCGTACCGCCGGAAGATTTCTTCGGCTATCTTATGGATCCGGCCGAACATACGATTATGATCGGTGCACTTCTGGCAACGATGGCTTTCCTGCTTTGGGATATCGTCTTTATCCAGGAGAACTTCTGTGTCTACGCCTGCCCCTACTCGCGTATCCAGTCGGTCCTGTATGACGATGATACGGTCATGGCGGTCTACGATTTCCACCGCGGCGGCCATATCTATGATGAGAACAAAGAGAAGCTCTTTACAAAAGAGAAAGAGCTGCTGGCGGTCGAACCGAACGCGGAGTGTACGACCTGTGAAAGCTGTGTAACGGTCTGTCCGACCCATATCGACATCCGTAAAGGGCTTCAGCTGGAGTGTATCAACTGTCTGGAGTGTGTGGATGCGTGTACGAAGGTCATGGGTAACCTGGGCAAACCGAGCCTTGTGCGCTGGTCTAGCGACCGCGAGACGGTTCACCGTAACGGCAAGACCCAGTTCTTCCGGCCGAAGATCCTCGGCTACATCGCTGTCTTGGGTATCGTTACGGCGTTACTTGCCCTTATGGGAAGCGATAAAGAGCGTATGCTGCTTAATGTCAACAAAGAGAACAGGCTCTATTCAACCGAGCGTGTCGATGAGAATACGGTGCGGGTAGAGAACTCCTATATCTTCTTGTTCCAAAACACCGAGAGCGAGGCACACACCTACTACTTCGATGTCACGGCGCCCGAAGGGATGGACGGCAAGATAAAGATCGACCGTCCGAGCAAGCCGTTCAAGCTCAGTCCGGGTGTGAAGAAGAAAAAGATCGTCGTACTCTATACAGAGGATGTGCTGGTTGAAAATGAGCGTAAAGATACGGTTCTGCCGATCACCATTACCGCGTATGCGGTCGATGACAAAAACATTACCGTCAAGCGCCAGTCCCGCTTTACTTTCCCGCGCTACGACATCCTTAAAGAACAGTAGTCCCCTGTGCGGGCTCTTTGCCCCGCGGCAGGCTCTCCCCTCTTTTTTTAACCCAACCGACCCTCTTCGTTTATATATCTTCTGCAACGGCGCGGATGCGTGAGCGTAAAATAGCCATGCGTTTTTGTCTATCAGGAGTGTTGATATAGATGCTGTGTAAGTGATTGGTGAGCGTAAGATGAATGTGGGAGGGGTGCCCCGTGCGGCTGCACGAGGGTAAGGATTAGACGAGTACGGCCTCTTTGGTACCCGCTTCGATCTTGCCGATGAGGTAGCCGTCGGTGTTGGCCAGGACATCCGCCACGTCATCAGGACGGACGACGAGCACCATGCCCACACCCATATTGAAGGCGCGGTACATCTCCTCTTTTGCCACATGCTGGCCGATGAGGTCATAGATCGGCAGGTTGCGGATATCACACTCGTTGATGACCGCACGCAGGTTGTCCGGCAGGACGCGCGGAAGGTTCTCGACGATACCGCCGCCGGTGATGTGTGCCATCGCCTGGATCTTATCTTTGTTGGCCTTGAATGTCTTTACGTAGATGCGTGTCGGTTCAAGCAGTGTTTCGATGAGCGGTCTGCCTTCAAAGACGTCGTCAAACTTCATCCCCATCTTTTCAAAGAGGACTTTGCGTGCGAGGGAGAAGCCGTTGGAGTGAATACCCGAGCTTGGAAGTGCGATAAGCTGATCGCCAGCCTGCACCTTGCTGACACGGTCGAGTTCGCTTTTTTCACCGACACCGACGGCAAAACCTGCAAGGTCATAGTCATCTTCGCTGTACATGCCCGGCATCTCCGCCGTTTCACCGCCGATGAGTGCACACTCGGACTGACGGCACCCTTCGGCGATACCGCTGACGACGGCCGTAGCCACTTCGACTTCGAGTTTGCCTGTCGCGTAATAATCCAGGAAGAATGACGGGGTGGCAAAATTACAGATCAGGTCATTGACACACATGGCGACCAGGTCGATACCGACGGTATTGTGGATGCCCGAATCGATAGCCAGTTTCAGCTTGGTACCGACGCCATCGGTCGCAGCCAGAAGCACAGGCTCTTTATAGCCTGCAGGCAGTTCAAAGGCACCGGCGAAAGAACCGATCCCGCCCAGAACACCGGGGATGGCAGTGGATTTTACTAAAGGTTTGATGTTTTCAACAAAGCTGTTGCCCGCGTCGATATCGACACCGGCGTCTTTATAGCTTATTTGACTCATTGCATGCTCCGAAACTTATAAGTTTCGGATTATAGCAAGAAAGAAGTTAGGAGGGGATTAACGCTGCTCTTTTTTATCGTCACATGCATCATCGCATGAACCGATGGTCTTTTTGAAAAACCAGAGAGACGGACAGAAATCGGTCACGGCCCAGACAAATACCATAACGATGACAAATGCTTGAAGGATCATTCCGAATGTTGTTTCACCCATGTAGAAAAGTACCAGGGCGACCGTCAAAACGATGCCCATAAGAAAACGTTGAACTTTTTCAGCACACATATATTTTTCCTTGTGATAGTTTTTTGATCCGGAATTATAGCAGGTTATGTATAGTATTAGTAGAGTAAATGAAGAAAATATATATTTCAAGCAATCTTTAAGAGAGATACAATCGTTACACAGTTCAATGATCTTTAATGCAAACATGCTAAAATCGCGGAAATTTAAACAATCAAGGATATAATAATAGTATGAAATCGTTTATCTATCCGGAGATGATGGTACATGTGCCATTGTGTACCCATAAAGAACCAAACCATGTTTTGATTGTCAGCGACAACGCTGCACTGTTGCACGATGAAGTTGCACGCCATGAAGGTATTGCCAGCACCGTTTTGGCGGCAAACAATGCCCTGAACGGACTCCGTGACGCTGCGGACAAGAGCGCTGAAGTCATATTGCTCGAAGCCGGTAGCGATGCGGCACTTCTTGCGCACTGTAACCGCGTGCTCAGTGATGACGGCCTAATGGTAATGCAGCACCCGTCACTCGACGATGAGACAGCCAACAAGGCGTTGATGGATATCCTTGGCAACTACTTCAAGATCATCATGCCTTACAATATCGGCAACGGTGAGACACTGCTGCTTGCATCCAAAGAGTATCACCCTACGGCAGATGTCATCTTGCATCGAACCGATCTGCTCGAAGGACAGCAGTACTACAACTGCGACATCCACCCGGCAGCATTCGCGATGCCCAACTATATCCGCAAAGCCTACCTGGGAACCATCCGCAACTGATGGCATTCAAATATGCAATAGCACTCACAGGCGGAATCGCTACGGGTAAAAGCACGGTAGCCTCTCTGCTGGCGCTCAACGGCCTGCGGGTCATAGACGCCGATGCGATTGCACACACCATACTTGAACACGAACGCGCGTGGGTTGCTGATACTTTCGGGGCGGAGTTCGTGACACCCAAAGGGGTGGACCGCGCGAAGCTGGGACAGCTTGTCTTCTCGGACAGAGAGGCAAAACAGACCCTCGAAGCCTTTCTCCACCCGAAAATACGCGAAGAGATCGTCCGTCAAAGTGAAAAACAGGATGGTTTTGAGTTCCCCTACCTTATCGATATCCCGCTTTTCTTCGAATCCAACGCCTATGATATCGAGGACTCGGTCGTTGTCTACACGCCCAAAGACATTCAGCTGGAACGGTTTATGAAACGCAACGGCTTCTCCGAAGAGGAGTCGCTTCGCCGCATAGAGAGCCAGATGGATATCGAAGAGAAGAAGCGCCGTGCGACGTGGGTCATAGATAACAGCAAAAACCTTAAGCACCTGCAGGCGGAGTGTGAGCGTTTTGTTGATATAATAAAAGAAAAGTTCAATTACAGTTAAAAAGGGATGAAAAGATGATGATAGCCAAGTACAGCGCCAACGGCAATGACTTCGTACTGTTTCATTCCTTTATTAAAAAAGAGCGCTCTGCGCTTGCGCGCCGTCTGTGCGACCGTCAAAACGGCATAGGGGCCGATGGCCTTATTGTGCTCGTACCGCATACTGCGTATGATTTCGAATGGCAGTTCTACAACAGCGACGGCTCGGAAGCGGAGATGTGCGGCAACGGCAGCCGTGCCTGCGCGCATTACGCGTACAGCCGCGGTCTCGCGCCTGCGAAGATGTCTTTCCTGACCCTTGCCGGCGAGATAAAAGCGTTTGTCGATGGCAATATGGTCCAAAGCGACCTGACGCCGCCGAAAGTCATACGCGACGACATTGACGAAGGCGGAAAACGATGGTGGCTCATCGATACGGGAGTGCCGCACCTGGTGACGTTTGATGCCGATATAGAGCAGTTTGACCTAGTAGAAGCGCGCCGTCTCCGTCAGGCCTTCAATGCCAATGTCAACATCGCCCAGGTTCAAAACGGCGGGAACCTGCGTGTACGTACCTATGAACGCGGGGTGGAAGATGAGACGCTTGCCTGCGGTACGGGTATGGCGGCCTGTTTCTACCGCGCAAACCTGGAAGGTAACACGGCAGAACATGCAGAGGTGTACCCAAAAAGCGGGGAGACGCTCTATCTGGGAAAAGAGGCAGGGACTATAACGTTCAGAGGGGCAGTGCGTGAAACATTTGAGGCTTCGTGGAATGAAGCAGCTCTGTAGCGTTATTCTCCTGTTTGCTTTCGGTACGGCCGCGCTGGCGGAGTACCGTGATTTTGGCCCGGAATATCAGAAGATCGCCGATATAAAGGTGCAGAAAAAAGCCTTTGTGGAGGTGCTGCTGCCAAAGATCCGTAAAGCCAATGCCGAGATAGAAGAAGATCGCCGTTTTGTCGAGGAGTTTTTCTCCAAGTACCTCTTTACCTACAACGTCTATCATCGTGACGATATTATCCACATGAGCAGAATCGCCAAGAAATACCGCATTAAAAACCTCTATGACGAAAAGACCTATATGGCGCGTATCGCACCCGTTCCGATCTCGCTCGTACTGGCTCAGGCAGCCGTGGAGTCGGCCTGGGGGAAAAGCCGTTTTGTCGAGCTGGCGAACAACATCTTCGGAGAGTGGACCTACGGAAAAAAAGGTATCGTCCCGGAGAACCGCCCAGAAGGGATGAAGCATAAGATACGTATTTTTGAGACGCTTGAAGCTTCTATTAAAGGGTATATGCTCAACCTGAACCGCAACGGGGCATATCGCGAATTCCGCAAGAAACGGCAGGTGTTTATACAAGAGGGGCGTTTATATACGGGTATGGATGCGGCTGATACGATGGAGAAGTATTCGGGTATCGGGAAAAAATATAATGCGCTGCTGAAGAAGATGATCACGGGCAACGGATTTGATCGGTATGATGTGCAGTCGCATGCGGATGCGACCGGCACAGAAGAAGTCGTGGTTAAGGGCCTTTAAAGCCCCGCTGCTTCCATCTTCCGTGCTTGCGCATCGGCGATCAACGGATCGATGATCTCATCCATAAGACCGCCGGTCATGATCTCGTTAAGACGGTAAAGCGTCAGCGTGATACGGTGATCGGAGATGCGGTTCTGCGGATAGTTGTAGGTACGGATACGACCGCTTCGGTCGCCTGTCCCTACCTGCTCCGAACGTGCAGCCCCCTCTTTCTCTCTCGCCTCTTGTATCTCAAGATCATAAAGACGTGCGGCAAGTACTTTCATCGCCTTGTCTTTATTCTTGTGCTGCGACTTCTGGTCCTGGTTGGTGACCACGATACCAGTCGGCAGGTGGGTGATACGCACGGCAGAGTCGGTCGTGTTGACAGACTGCCCGCCACAACCGCTTGAACGCATGACATCTATTTTAAGATCATTCGGATCGATCTTGATGTCGACGTCATCGACTTCAGGCATAACGGCTACGGTGATCGCGGAGGTGTGTACACGCCCCTGTGACTCTGTTGCCGGAACACGTTGAACGCGGTGCGTCCCGCCCTCGTACTTCAGACGGCTGTAGACCTGATCGCCTTTAATAAGGGCGATGATCTCTTTGTAGCCGCCTGCATCGGAAGGGCTGGAACTCATGACCTCGATTTTCCATCCCTTCAGATCGGCATAACGGACATATGCATTGAAGAGGTCGCCGACGAATATCGCCGCCTCGTCGCCGCCTGTACCTGCACGCATCTCGACGATGATGTTCTTCTCATCGTTCGGGTCCTTGGGGATCAAAAGTTTTTTGATCTCTTCTTCTATCAACCCTACCTGAGGCTCAAGTTCTTTGAGCTCCTCTTTCGCCAGTTCTCCCAGTTCAGCGTCACCCAGCATAGACTTGTTGTCTTCGATGTCGCTGAGCAGGTTTTTGTACTCTGTCGCTTTTTCGACGATGGCTAATAGGGATGATTGTTCTTTGGAGAGTTCTGTCATCTTTTTGATGTCAGAGGCGATGTCGGGGGAGCTGAGCAGATTGCTCAGTTCAGCGTACCGATTGATAAAGGGATCGAGTTTGTCGGCTAGCATATAATAAGGTTGCCGGTATGGTGATTAAAGTGCGTTGACGGCTTGGTGAAGACGACCAACTTTACGAGCTGCAGTCTCTTTTTTCAAGATACCCTTGCTAACAAATTTATGTAGTTGCTGATTTGCTACTTTAAGTGCCTCTGTTGCAGCTTCTTTGTCGCTCGCTTCAATAGCTGAACGGACAGCCTTAACAATGTTTTTAATACGTGTGCGGTAGAATCGGTTACGCTCAGTACGTTTTTCAGTCTGGCGGATACGTTTCAATGCTGACTTGTGATTTGCCATTGCATTTATCCTTGTCGAAATTTTTTTAGGGTAGAATACTATCTTAAAGTTTTTTAAATTTAAGTTAAATTTTATAACAATTTGTGCAGAAGACGCTTTTTTTGGGGGAAAAATGAAATTATTTGGAACAGACGGAGTCCGCGGACAGGCCGGAAAATTTTTAAATGCATCCTTGGCGATGCGCGTGGCAATGGCAGCGGGCATCTATTTTAAACATACGGCGAAGACCAAAAAGATCCTGGTCGGCAAAGACACGCGCCGCAGCGGCTATATGATAGAGAATGCCATCGTCAGCGGTCTGACGGCCGTTGGGTATGACGTTGTCCAGATCGGTCCCATGCCGACCCCTGCCATCGCTTTCCTTACGGCAAACATGCGCTGTGACGCAGGCATCATGATCTCCGCCAGCCACAACCCCTATGATGACAACGGCATCAAGTTTTTCGATGGGCATGGCAATAAACTCTCCGAAGAGGTCGAAGCCAAAATCGAGGCGATCTGCCGGGATGAAGAGGTGATGTCCTCGGCATGTGTCACGGGAAAGGAGATCGGTTCGGCCAAACGCATTGACGATGTCATCGGCCGCTATATCGTGCAGCTTAAAAACTCTTTCCCGTCCGATCTGACGCTGCAGGGACTTCGCATCGTCCTCGATACCGCAAACGGTGCCGGCTACAAAGTCGGTCCGACCGTTCTTGAAGAGCTGGGCGCGGATGTCGTTGTTCTGCATAATAAACCCGATGGCTATAACATCAATGAAGGGTGCGGCGCACTGCATACAAAAGATGTCAAGAACTGTGTGAAGAAGTACCGTGCGGATATCGGGCTCGCCCTTGACGGGGATGCGGACCGCCTTGTCGTTGTGGATGAGAACGGTGAAGAAGTCGACGGCGACCAGCTGCTGGGGGCATTGGCACTCTACCTGAAAGAGAGCGGCCAGCTTAAAGGCGACGGTATGGTCGCGACGGTCATGAGCAACCAGGGGCTTGAAGACCTGATGCAGGAGAACGGCCTGAACCTCTACCGCTCCAACGTAGGGGATAAGTACGTCCTGGAGATCATGAACGAGAAGGGGATCAACTTCGGCGGGGAACAGAGCGGCCATATTATCCTGCATGACTTCGCGAAGACCGGCGACGGCCTCGTCAGTGCGCTGCAGGTGCTTGCGCTTATTATCCGCAGCAAGCAAAAGGCGAGCAAAGTGCTTCGCCCGTTCACGGCGTATCCGCAGAAACTGGTCAACCTTAATATCAAAGTGAAAAAGCCCCTTGAGGAGATCGACGGCCTCGATGAAGAGCTGAAGCGTCTTGATGCGGTCCATATCCGCCACCTGATACGCTATTCGGGCACGGAGAACAAACTCAGAATACTGCTTGAAGCCAAAGATGCCAAAGCGATGGAAGCCGCGATGGATAGAGTCGTTGCCCTGTTTGAGAAAGCGCTCAATGCCTAAACTGCTGTTAGCCCTTTTCCTCTCTTTGCTCGGTATCTTTATCATCGATCAGAACATCAAGACACTTTTTCTGGACGGGTACCGCTATTACGGCGACTATATAGATCTTATCCTGGTCTATAACAAAGGGGTCGCTTTCTCGATGTTCGCTTTCCTCGAAGAGTGGCTTAAGTGGATACAGCTGGTTCTGATCGCAGGGGTTCTGGGTTATGTAGTCTGGCTGCGCAACAGCTGCTACGCCATTCCTGCGGGTATCCTGATCGGTGCGGGGCTGTCAAATGTCTATGACCGTTTTATCCATGGCGGTGTGGTTGACTATGTCTACTGGCACTACGGTTTTGACTTTGCCGTGTTCAATTTTGCCGATGTCATGATCGATGTAGCGGTCGTTTGGCTGCTGCTGCTTAATTTCCGTCCGCAGCTTTGTACGATGCGCCACGGGAATCCTTCGGAGAGCGAAGAGCGATAATCTGCAAAAGAGCGAAAAAATTTTCACCATTAAAGAAAAAATAAATTATTTTGGTGTATAATCTCGGTCTCAAAACATTATTGTGATCGCGTA
>JBFEWT010000107.1:0-7590 GCA_041546225.1 Sulfurimonadaceae bacterium | reverse complement strand
GCTCTTCAAGTCTTTTACGCAGTTTTTCTGCAATGATGCGGGCATCCTTGGCGCCGGTCTTAGGGAGGATAATGGCAAACTCCTCTCCTCCCCATCGTGCAAACAGATCGCTTTGACGTACGTGCACACGGATAAGATCGGCTACTTCAATAAGTATTTTGTCGCCGATGTCATGGCCGTAGGTGTCGTTGACCAGTTTGAAATGGTCGATATCGAACAGTATGAGGCTCAGCGGGTGGGCATAGCGCTGCGAAGTGAGGAACTCATGGTCGAAAATCGTTATGAAATGGTTGCGGTTTGGAATGTTGGTAAGGACATCGGTCGTAGCCATCTTGTGCAGCATCTTCTGTTTGATATGGGTTGAACGCAGATAGAGGATAAGGAGCACGATGATGGCGAAGTTCGCTATGCTGACCAGCAGGGCCTGGTTGCGAAAAGCGTCGTGCATCTGAGCGATCTCTTTGTCTTTGAGATAGACAACGTAGTAACCGGCATGTTCTTGTTTGAAGTTGAAGATCGGAATAAACGCCACTTGATAGTTACGCTCGTCAAGGCTTGCCGGTTTTATGACGCTTTTGCGCTGACTCAATGCGTCTGGAAGCGACGGCGCGATCTGTGTGTTGATGCGGTTGATCTCGCCATCGCTGATCCCTCCGCTGAGAGGACACGCCATGATGGTCTTTTTGTTGTAGTAATATGCCGGGTCAAGATCGGAGACACGGTAGTTCTCCTGATCTTTTTCCCAGACCTTTTTTTTGATCATATCAAGTTTGAAAATCGTGTGATAGTGCGCAGGATAGGTCCGCATGGCTTCTTTGCGCAGGGCCAGAAACGGGTAGGAGAGCTCAACTGTCCCGACAAACTGTTCGTTATGGAAAAGCGGGTAGACGTTGCGGAAGCCGTCGAGGATGACACGGCCGCCTTCGAAGCCGTAAGCCTTTTCGCGCGACGCATTGACATGGATAATAGTATCGCGGATAGGCGAGATGTCATCACCGAACTTGTCCGGACGGTGCAGACGCAAAAAGCTGATGACACCGGGAAGGTGAAAATGAAACTGGTGGATACTCTGCTTCTTCAGGTTGACATACAGCGGCCGCAGCAGCGTATAGAGCTGTTCGCGCAGCACGGCCTGCCTGTCGGCGTCTGCAGTGACGGCCTCGGCCATGATGGCGGTGACCTCGGGTTTGTTGAGGATGTTCTCAAAAAGGGTGTCTGCTATGATCTGGTAGTGCGCCGCAGTCGAATTGAACTGCATCTCAAGCTTCTCCAGGGTCTTGTACTGGTGAAGCTGAAGGCGCTCAAGATATTGCTGATAGTAAAGCCATCCGATTACACTGCTGGAGATGACGATAAATATCAAACCGATAACATAGTAAAAAACGATACTGCGATCTTCTCTCATGGCATCCAACATTGGTTTTGGTTAACAGTAAGCATAACACATTTTTAATATATTGTCAGAATCGGTAAAAATTTATGCCGCGTGCCGTTAAAAGAGTGAAGTACGGCAGATTTTGCTACAATCCGGTATGCAAACACTCATCGGACAGATTGACCGTATTATCTATGAAAATGACGGTTTTTTTATCGGCCTTCTGAACTCCGGCGAAAAAGTCAGCGGCAACTATTTCGAGAGCGATGTCTCCCACCTTAAAAAAGCGGCTGTTACGCTAAGCGGAGAGTTTGAAGAACACAGCAAATACGGCCGTACCTTCAAGTTCGAGAGTATCCGCGTCAACCAGAACGAACTCTTCTTTTTCCTTACCCGGGTCATCAAGGGATTTACGAAAAAACTCGCTGCCGACCTGATAGAGAAATATGGCGACAAAGGGCTCATCGAGATTCTCGATAACGATATCGAAAAGCTGCTGGGCTTTAAAGGCATCAAAGAGAAACGCCTTGCCAAGATACAGGCATCGTGGAAACAGTTCCGTGCGATGCGCGAGCTCGGAGAGTTCTTGAGCCCGCTGGGGGTTACGCCGGTGATGCTCAGTACCATCGCCTCGGCGATGAAAGAGGTCGCCAACCCGCAAGAACGCATCAGGAACAACCCCTATATCCTGACCAACATCGGCGGCATCGGTTTTAAGCGCGCCGATGAGATCGCGATGAAGCTGGGCATCGAGCCCACCTCCGAAAAACGTCTGGGCGCGGCCATGGACTACCTGCTGATGGACTACTGCGAACGCCAGGGCAACAGCTGCGTTGAGAAGCAGGTGCTTTTCACACTGCTCGACGAGCTGCTTCTGAGCTCGCAGATGCGCGAGCTGTATGAGCAGATACTCGTCGAGCGTGTCGGCGAGGGGAGCATCGTACTGCTGCGCGAGAACAGCGTCGCCCCCGACCGCCTCTACGAAGCGGAGAAGCTGCTGCTCGATGAATTCACGCGCCGGGCGAAACTCTATGATGAACCGCTCTGCAAAGATCTTGACGCCTTTTTGGAAAAGTCGAACCTGACGCTCGGGGATGAGCAGCGCAAAGCGGTAGAGACCATTAACAGCGGGGCGAAGATACTCTTCCTCGTCGGTTATGCGGGCACGGGTAAAAGTACCACGTCGCGGACCATCTTGAACCTGCTGGCAACACGCTACGATGCGAAGAGCTTTATCACCTGTGCGCTCAGCGGTATCGCTTCGCAGCGCATCGCGGAGACGACGGGTTATGAGAGTGCGACCATCCAGAGCCTTCTGGTCAAGTTCGAAGACCGCGACACCATGCCCTACAGCGTCGTGCTTATCGATGAAGCCTCCATGATCAACTCCATGCTCTTTGCGCGGCTGGTAGCCAAGATCGACCGCAATGCGGTGCTTATCGTCGTGGGTGACGATGCACAGCTCCCGCCTATCGGTGCGGGAAATGTACTGAGCGATGCGCTTGCGCTGCAGATCGCCCCGGTGGTGAAACTGACCCGTATCTACCGCCAGAGCGAAGAGCAGGCGATCACGCTGATCGCCAACGACATCCGTCAGGGGCAGACACCCGATTACCTTCACGATTACGAGGATTTCGCGTTTATAGATGTCTCCATCGCCAACTACTACGCGCTGAAAAACTCCCTTTCGCAGAGCGAGTTAAGCGAGTTGCGAGAGCAGAATGCCCAGGGTATCCTCTCCATGATCGTCCAAAAAGCCGTGGCGTACATTCCCGAGGCACGTAAAAAACTCGAAGCGAAGCAGATCGCCGAATACCTTAACTTCTTTCAGGTCATCACGCCGATGAAGGGCGGTACACTGGGAACTGACAACCTGAACACGGTGCTTCAGGAGTATTTCAACCCCAACCCGAAAAAGTTTGTCAGGCGCGGCGAACGGGAGTTCCGGCTGATGGACAAGGTCGTGCATACGAAGAACGAGAACATGCGTTCGTACAGTTCCGAAGAGTTCAAAGAGGGTGAAGAAGGCGCCGAGCGTCGTATCTTCAACGGGATGAGCGGTCTGCTTTTCCGTATTGACGAGGATGAAGAGCTGGCCTATGTCTTTTACCCCAATGAAGAGCTGGTCGTACAGTATGACTATGAACAGCTAATGTCGCATCTTATGCTCTCATATGCGCTCACCATCCATAAGGTGCAGGGGATGGAGTATTCGGTCGTCGTTATGCCGATGAGTTTTTCACACTATATAATGCATAATACGAAACTGCTCTATACGGCGATCACCCGGGCAAAAAACGGCTGTTACATCATTGGTGAGCCCCAGGCATTCGAGTCGGCGTGCAAACGCCTTGAGATAACGCGGCGTGCGACGGTCATGCTGGCGTTACAGCAACCAATCTCCAAGGAGTCGCCATGACGGCTAAAATTTTACTGACACTCTTTTTCTCGTTCACAGCACTTTATGCTGCTACCCCTTCGCTTTATAATATGGTCGGAGACCCTCTTTACGAGGCGCTTGATGGTTATCAGCAGCTTCTCGCAGACCCTGAATTCGAGAAGATGGAATCAGTTGAACGGTTTGTGGATGCCGCAGAGAAACTCTACAGCGAAGGGATGGCGCTCGACACGAAGAGTACATCGCTGCAGCGCAAAGAGTATATTCAGCAGTTGCGACAACTATCCAAGGAGATGGAGAGCCTTGAGCAGGAGGTCTCGGGTACGCTTGACAGGCTCGCCGAACAGAAGGCCTACAAGCCCTTGAGCGGACTGCAGAAGAACCCCTATGCGTTCTTGCGCACCCATCCGGCAGTTGCCAAAGCAGCGTTGATGGTGTCGATGGAGAGCGGAACGGTCGACATGACGAAGCTTTCAGCTCAAGCGCGCCTCTATGTCACACTGGACAACCTGAAAAAAAAGCTCATCAAAGCGCGTGAAACCGGAAGCAGCGAAGCGCCCTGCCTTAACGACATAACGGGCATCAATTACTGGATGCTCAAAGCCGAAGAGTTCAAAGAGAGCGGTGAAGCGTGCAAGGGGCTTGAGGCATGCGAACAGGTTGAACAGTTTCTGAAGACGGCGAAAAAGAGCTGCACCGAAGAGCACCCGATGTTTCAGTTGTCGCGGGAGTCATCGAGCAGCTACCGTACAGCGTTGAAAATGGAATTTTACGAAGCGTGCCGTTAAGACTCCGCTTCGCAGCCTACCAATCTTTCGCGAAGCCGAAAAGTATCTCTTTTGTGGCATTTAAAGCCAACGGTTTTCAACAGATAATTATTACCCTTTAAGAGAAAAGTGACTAGCATTGGCTAATAAAAATTTCAGGAGATAAAATGAAAAAGGTCATGTTGCTGGTTGCTGCAAGTGCGGCGGCACTCTTTGGTACGTCTTTGGTAGATCAGGCCGAAAAGGCAGGCTTGAAGGCGATCCCGGCAGAGAAGAATACGCTGCTTAAAATGGTGGACAACCCTGCCAACCCGATGACGGATGCAAAAGTCGAACTGGGCAAGAAGCTCTATTTCGAGCCGCGTCTCTCCAAGAGCGGTCTTATCAGCTGTAACACCTGTCATAACCTTGCGATGGGCGGTGCAGACGGTGTCAGCGCGGCGATCGGCCATAAGTGGACGGTCAACCCGCACCACCTGAACTCCCCATCGGTCTACAACTCCGTCTTTAACGACAAGCAGTTCTGGGACGGCCGCAGTCCGCACCTCGAAGATCAGGCACAAGGCCCTATACAGGCAGGTCCGGAGATGGCTGCGCCTAAAGAGCTTGTGAGCGGTGTCGTCAACTCTATACCGGACTATGTCGATGCGTTTAAAAAAGCGTATGGGGACGACGTTAGTATCACCTTTGAAAAAGTCGCCGACACCATCGCCGTATTCGAGCGTACCCTGGTCACGCCTTCACGTTTCGATGACTTTATGAACGGCGATGAGAAAGCGCTGACTTCATCGGAAAAAGAGGGTCTTAAGACCTTTATCGACAAAGGGTGTGCGACATGTCATAACGGTGTGGGTATCGGCGGAAGCATGCAGCCGTTCGGTGTTACCGGCACATATAAGTTTGCCGATGTAGGCGACTTCAAAGGCGATGCAAACGGTATGGTCCGCGTACCGACGCTGCGCAACATCACTGAAACGGCGCCATATTTCCACAACGGTGCGATCTGGTCGCTGAAAGATGCAATTGACGAGATGGGACGTATCCAGCTCGGTATCGACCTGAACGATAAAGAGAGCGCTTCCATCGAGACATTCCTCAAAGCACTCGAAGGGCGCAAGCCGGTCATCGTCTACCCGCTCCTTCCGGCAAGCACTGCAACGACGCCTAAACCTGACCTGAACTAATGATGGACGGCTTCGGCCGTCTGCTGCGAACAGGTTACTCCGCTGAAACGTTTTTCTATCTCACCGCAATACCCTCTTGGTATCTGAACAAGAAGAGGCTCTTTCGACGGTTCCAGCCATGCAATGATCTCAAGCAGTGCTTCTTTGGTCATAGAGGTGCATCCTGCTGTGGGAGAGGCATCGGCTTTTTGAATATGCAAAAAGATGCACGAACCTGCACGGTACTCTTGTGCGCGGTTATGCGCGACGGTGACGCCAACTTCGTAAAGATCGTCGTCGCGCTTCATCCATTCAAAACTTTTCGGCCGCTCATGCTCATCCGGGGAGATGAGTGTATTGTATGCATCGGAGTCGATGTCGTCGACACATATCAGCTTTTCATCCGCCTGTATATAGGGCATGGCGCTCCCGATGGTGGGGGCATACCCGAAACTTTGCTGCAGCGCAAAGATCCCTGCCGGGGCCCGGCCGTCACCCTCTTGTTTGACAGGTTCGTTTTCTTTATGCCTAAGCACTTCGCTTCCCAGCCCCCAGCCAAGTCCGCTTCGTCCAAGGTTTACCTTGACCTTTTTTCCTACAGGAGTATAGTGGTCATCAAGCAGTTCATAACGCTGCAGCTGCGCCGTCGTGGCATTGAAATCATCTGAGACGACGAAAACGATCTGATTGCCGGCAAAGAGGCTCAAGTGTGCCGCAGAGAGGAAAAAAAAGGTTTTTAAGAATGGCTGCATGGTGTGGCTCTTTAGTTTGATTTAATGTTTTGTATATTAGCATGTTTTAAGTTCTTAACTACGAAGCGGGAAGAGTTACATGGGAAATACAATTCGCAAAGCGAACCAGAATGATGCTGCTTTTATTGCATGGGCAATCCTTGAGAGTTCGCGTGCGGGTAAAAAAATCGGTTTTTTTGACCTTATTTTTCAAAGCGACAGTGACAAGACGTTATTGGAGCAGCTCGAAAAATTAACGGTAACGGAAACCAAAAGCTATTGCCACTACAGTAACTTTCTCGTCGCCGAAGCCGGTGGCGAACCGATAGCGCTGTTGTGCGGGTATGAACCGCGCATCGCCACTGATACGATTTTTGCAAAAGCGCTTGCCGAGTTGGGCATAGAGGAAGATTATGAGGAACGCATCGCCGCATACCTGCTTTGCCGTCCCGAGATCGACCGTCAGACCTGGGTGCTTGATTTTATCGAGGTCAAACCCGGGCATGACAGTTTCGAGCTCATGAAAGAGCTTATCCAGAAAAGTCTGTTGACGGCCCGTCTTAAAGGGTATCGCAAAGCGCAGACCATGGTGGAGATCGGTTCGGTCGAGACCAAGATGGTCTATGACAAGCTCGGATTTACCTTTATAGACGAGAAGCGCAGCGAGTACTATAAAGAGGTCTTCGGGCGCGCGGGCATCATGCGCCTGCAGATGTCACTCTAGAGGCATCCCATCGAACACGGCTGGCTCTCCCTGGCGGCACCGCTGGCCGCGATTGTCCTCGCGCTGCTTACACGCCGCGTACTCCCCTCACTGCTTGGCGGTATCGTTGTCGGCGAGCTTATCCTCAGCGAATTCTCCCTCATTAATACCGTTGTTGCCGTTGCGGTGCGTTTTGGCGAAATGCTCACGACGCCATGGATCCTCAAGACGCTTGCATTTGCCGTGATGGTCGGTTCGGTCATGCTGCTTGTCCAGCGCTCACGGGGCGTGGACGGTTTTGTGCACTACCTCAGTGAACGCTCCCGTCTTGTCCGGTCGCCGCGTTCGGCACTGCTGCTGACCTACGCGGTCGGTGTGATCATCTTTATCGAATCCTCCATTACCGCGCTTATCGCCGGGGCGGTCGGACGGCCGCTGTGCGACCGCTACGGG
>JBFEWT010000147.1:0-4383 GCA_041546225.1 Sulfurimonadaceae bacterium | reverse complement strand
GGGTCTCGATGAGGGCGTCATAGCTGCCTTCGCCGAAGAGCCAGCGCGCTTCGAGCAGTTCGAAGAGCTTGTTCATCATGCTCGCACTGTCTATGGTGATCTTCTGGCCCATGGACCAGTTGGGGTGCTTCAGCGCATCGGCCAGCGTGGCGTTTTGCAGCCTTTGCAGCGGCCAGTCGCGGAAGGCTCCGCCGCTGGCGGTGATGAGCATGCGCTCTACGGGACGCTCCTGCAGCAGGTACCACAGACCGAAGTGTTCGCTGTCGATAGGCTGGATGTTGTCCATATCGATAAAGGCGCCGCCGGCTACAAGGGACTCCTTGTTGGCAAGGGCGATCTTTTTGCCGAGTTGGGCCGCTTTAAGTGTCGGGCGCAGTCCCAGAAAACCCACCAGCGCATTGACGACAAGATGGCTCCGGGAGCGTTCGATCGCTTCGAGGATACCCGCTTCGCCGTGCAGTACTTCGGGATGGTCGATCCTGCTGACATCTTCTTCACGTGAAACGACGACGATGGCAGGGGCGTGTTCGGCGATCTGGCGGTTGAGCAGTTCGATGTTGTTACCCGCGACGAGCACTTCGACATCGAGTGCGAATTTTTTGGCGATGGCAAGGGTGTTGACTCCGATGGAGCCGGTGGAGCCTAGCAGAACCATCGATGCTCTTTCTGCAAAGAATGGGATTTATTGAGGCACAAGGTGCCGTGAGCCTGCTGCTTAAGCAAACTCAGCGTTAGCGTAGCCATAGTGGCTTCGCTGCTATGGCGTGTGAAAAACATTAGACGAGACCGCGGAGCAGTACCAGCATGATGACCGCACCGAAGAGGTAGCCGTCGATGCGGTCGAGCACGCCGCCGTGACCGGGAAGGATATCGCCGCTGTCTTTCACACCGGCTTTACGCTTGAGGTAGCTCTCGAAGAGGTCGCCGAAGATAGCCGCTACGGCTGTCAGCAGGGAGATGATAGCCGCTTTGTCGCCGTCTACGATGGAGAGGCCGATAAAGAAGCCCGCTACGGTAGCGATGACGACGCCGCCGACGACACCCTCCATGGTCTTGTTCGGAGAGGTGGCGCAAAAAGGGGTCTTGCCGATACTTTTACCCACGACATAGGCGCCTACGTCCACGCCGGCCACGACGACCAGCATCCAGAAGAGCGAGAGGATACCGTACTCCTGGTACATGGTAAGCATAAAGAGCATACCTGCCGTCGGGTAGAGCAGGGGGAGGAAGTTCTTCCACTCCACATCCTGTTTGTAGGCGATCACGGAAGCAAGGACAATACCGGCGATGACAAAGAGGTCGTCGCCGTAGGGGTAGAATGCCGCGGCGATCCAGAGAATGACCGCATAGGCATAGAGGGAGTTGTTGTCAACGCCAAAGAGACGGTTCGCTTCGTAGAATGCAAAGAGGTAGATGACGCCGAGCACGAGCCACATGATGAAAAAGTTGTTGATGATTCCTATCAGCAGTACGGCAGCAAGCAGGGCCAGACCGGTAGCAACGCGTTCTTTGTGGGGACCGAAACTCTCTAAAAAATTCATGGGCGTCCATCATATGGTTTTAGTATGGGTAAAATTATACCCAATTCTGAACACCGCTGAGAGGGTATGCCCTGCCGGGCGGGTGAGGCTTAGACTTTTATGTCGAGAAGATGGAGTCTGGGTTTTGGTTTTGGAACCTCTTTCTCCTCATCCTCATGCTCTTTGCCCTGTTCGCTCATCTCCTCTTCGGCTTCTTGCTTGGCATGTTCGCGGTCGGGGTCGACCATGTGGTTCTCTTCGGTCGGTCGGACCTCCTGCACCTCTTCCTCTTTATCGTTGGCGGCAGCGGCGGCGGCAACATTCTGCAGATCAAAACGGTTCTGTTGCGCATTTTTGTCGCTGGCAACGGTGGCCATCTGCTGGTTGGTGTAGATGGCGTTTCCGATAGGTCCTAGGCTGGCCATAACGATACCTCCTTTGTAATAGAGCTGAAAGCCAAAAGGGAGTGTTACCCTTTTTCTACGTGCAATGTCTTGTAGTTATTATACAGGACATTAGCCCCCTCCTGGATTCTGATCTCTCTTCTGGGAGTATAATCGACCAAATAGCCCCCTTTCTCAAATACGGAGAAGTCGACACAGAGTTTTGCGGCTGCCTCGATGACGTTTTGGGGGACGTTCTGCTTGTCGGTCACTACGATGACATGGGCGGAAGGGCGGTCTTTAAGATGGAACCAGAGGTCGCGGGCACGGGCGCGTCCGAGCAGGTCGATGTTCCCTTTTTCGCTCTTGCCCAGCATGATCTTGTACCCCTCCACCCAGAAGGTCTCCACGGATTCGTCGGTGCGTTTTTTCTCTCCGCGCGGGATCTCGGGAAAGAGCAGTTTGACAGAGGCGATATCTCTGGCCTCCTCAACCGTCTGGATGAAGTGGTGCAGGTGGGCGATCTTCTCGCTCAGGTTGGCCCGTTCGATATGCAGATGCGCCGCTTTCTGTTTGAGCTTTTTCGAACGGGTGAAGAAGTACTCTCCCATCGCCTGTACCGAGGGAAACTCTTTGGGCAGGGTGATCGTCAGCGGGGTGCCGTCGAAGTCTTCAATCTCGATGACGCGCTGGTAGGCTTTAAGCCGGTAGATGTTCGCGAGGATGAGGTGCCCGAAGTGCTGCTGCTCTTCGACTTCGCGCAGCAGGACCGCTTCGTCTGAAAGGTTTTCAAGATGGCGCTGCAGTTTCTCCAGACGCTTTTTCAGCAGGGAGACCTTCTGCTCTTTGAGCTGCTGAAGCCGCTTCTCCTGCTCCTGGCTGTAGCAGGCGTAGAGATAGCCTTCGACATCATCGACGGGATACTCTTTGGGTGTATATGGCGGCGGTGGCGGCATGAGCAGGGGGTGACCGACCTTGACGACGCGGTAGGATGTCCCGGCATCGACATGGCGCAGGGCTTCGAGAACGGTCTCGTCGGTATCGAGGATGATCGCATTGGTGTATTTGCCCGTAAACTCAAGCTGAAATACAGTTGAAGATTCTTTATAAGAACCGCTTTGTGAGACGGTTATACGTAATATCTTGTCATTATTGAGAAGCGCGATCTCTTGTATGGCTGAACGGTTGAGCCGTTTGTTCATGACGACATCGAACGGCGCCTGAAAAACTTTGGTGCGCGGGTAGCTGTCGCACATGAAGAGATGGGAGTTCCCCTTTTGCATGTCGCAAAAGAGGGTCTTTTCGCCGTTAAACACGATTTTAATGATATTATTGTCTATACGGTGAATGGCGACTATCTGCGTAAACTGCTTCAGATAGTCGGCAATCTGGCGCAAATGCGAA
Source organism: Sulfurimonadaceae bacterium (assembly GCA_041546225.1). Lineage (GTDB taxonomy): Bacteria > Campylobacterota > Campylobacteria > Campylobacterales > Sulfurimonadaceae > JBFEWT01. Next base: position 1,076 of record JBFEWT010000147.1, on the reverse strand, counting down.
TATTTCATAGTTTTCCTGCCTTAAAAATATTACGAATAAAACGAACGAGTGAGGATGCACATATGACAACACTTTTTAGAACCATCAGCGGAAAGATCAAGGTCAATTTCGTGGCGGCGTTCATCGCCATCTTGGTAAGTGTGATTGTAGCATACTTCATTGCACTGGGTTCCATCAAAAACATTATGGTCAATGACCTCGGATCGGTCGTCGACTCCCTTCATAAGAGTATTGACTATATCGCAGAAGTGGACCCCAAAGCGTACGAAAACGAAGCTTTCAAAGAGGGTATTCACAGTATCAAGATCGGCAAGAGCGGGTATGTCTACCTTATGGACGCTTCGGGAACATTGATCGTGCATCCGAAGAATGAGGGAAAAAGCATCGCCGGTAACGATTACGCTGACTATATACGCAGCCATAAAGGGGGCGGAATCTACGAGTATGTCTCCGCTACGACCGGCCAGAAGAAGATAGCGGCATACCGCTACATCGCCGCATGGGATATGTGGGTCATCCCCGGGGTGAACAAAGCGGACTACTTTGAGGAGGTAAAAGGGAGTTTCCTTGCATGGTTCTCCATCCTCGGCGTGATCCTGACGGCACTGCTGGTGCTGGTGAACTATGTCACCGGTACCAGCATCCTCCGTCCCATCAAAGAGCTTGATGCGGTCTCCGATGACCTTGCCCACGGCGAAGGCGACCTGACCAAGCGCCTGCCTATCATCAACAAAGATGACGAGATCGGTGTCGCGAGCAGCCATCTGAACCGCTTTATCGAGAAGACGCAGTCGACCATCAACGACACGAAAGAGATCACCGGCAACGCCGTCTCGTCAACGGCTATTCTTACCGAAGCGGCTGCCAACCTTGCAAAACAGGCGACCATCGCCAACGATATCGCCCAGGAGACCAACCACACGGCCGAAGCCGTAGGCAGCTCTTTGCAAACGACGGTCGGGCTGGCGGATGCGTCGCTGAAAAGCAGCGAAGAGACCGAAGAGCAGCTGGACGGTGTGCGCGATATCGTACAGACGATCGCCCTTGAGGTGCGCAAGACGACGGAGATGAGCAGC
>JBFEWT010000214.1:0-1992 GCA_041546225.1 Sulfurimonadaceae bacterium | reverse complement strand
TGCCGCCGTGGTGATAGTATTGACTGCGGTTAAAAGTGCTGCAGTGATTGTCGTTCCTTTTCTGCTCTCGCTCTTTTTGGCCGTGATCTTCTCTCCGCTGTTTACATGGTTAAACGCACGGGGAGTACCGCAGGGCCTTTCACTGCTGGCGGTCATGCTGCTGTTTGTCCTTTTAATGGGTGTGGTAGGCATGCTGATAGGCTCATCGGTACAGGACTTCAGTGCAAACCTGCCGCTGTATGAAGCCAAGCTTGAGACAAGCATGGCAGGCTTTATCGGTACGCTTGAGGGGTGGGGGATCGTACTGCCCGAAAGGGAGTTGAGCTCTACGTTTGACCCCAAGGCGGTGATGCAGTATGCCGCTTCGCTGTTGAAAAACATCGGTTCGGTCCTCGCAGACGGTTTTGTGATCCTCTTTACGGTCATATTCATCTTGCTCGAAGCGGGACAGTTCCGCAGCAAGATCGATCATATCAACGGCAACAAAGAGGATTTTCGTCACTTTGAAGAGGTCATAGAGAAGATCAAGCACTATATGGCGCTCAAGGCGGTCATATCGGCGTTTACGGGCATTGTCGTGACGCTCCTGCTGATGGTCGTGGGCGTCGATTATGCCATTTTATGGGGTGTCATCGCGTTCTTGTTTAACTTCATCCCCAACATCGGCTCCATCATCGCCGCGGTGCCGGCGGTACTGCTGGCACTCATCCAGCTTGGCAGCGTCTCCGCACTCATCGTTACGGCTATCTATGTAGCGGTCAACGTCATCATCGGCTCGGTCGTCGAGCCCAAGGTGATGGGACGTGGACTGGGGCTTTCGACACTGGTCGTATTCCTCTCGCTGATCTTCTGGGGATGGCTGCTCGGACCGGTGGGGATGCTGCTCTCCATACCGCTAACCATCATGGCTAAAATCGCTATGGAGTCGCAGGAGAACACGCGCTGGATAGCGGTACTGCTTGGAACGGCGGAGGAGAAGAAGTAGGGGGCTACTTCACTGCGTCTTCTGCCGCTTTCTCGCGTTCGGCGCTCTTTTGCTCCGTAAGCGCTTTGATCTCTCTCGCCTGCTTCAGCGCATCGACCTCGCTTTGCATAAAGTGTTCGTTTGCACGCTCTTTCTTCGACGAACTCTCCGGGTTCTGGGAACATCCCGTTATCAAAATAAGCAGTGCCATGAATGCTGCATAGTGCATCTGTTTTCCTTTGCGCATAGATGCTCTCATATCGGCAGATACGTGAATCTATGTAGCGTTATGCGTCTTCGGACGGAAGCCTCTTGAGGGTAGGGTGGAATGCTTTGGTACCGACGAGTACCGTGTCGCCGACAGTAAACGCGTCAGCTTCATCTGCGCTCAGCGCCACTTCGACGATGCGGTTGCCGATGGCGATACAGGCGACCGTAAAGAGATCGGCTTTGATGAAACGGACGATCTCTCCGGTAAAAGCGAACTTCTGGGAGTGGTGCTGGGAAGTGAAGTAGTCATCAACCATGATGTCACGCGTCAGGGTGCCGTTGTGCAGCTCTACCATCCTGTCGGCAAGCTTGAAGATCTCCGCCATATCATGCGAGACCATGATGGTCGTAATGCCGAGCTCTTTATGGATGGCGAGCAGCTCCAGCTGCAGTTTGGCACGCAGTGCCGGATCGAGGGCGGAGAGGGGTTCATCAAGCAGCAGGATCTCCGGTTCGCGCGAGAGCGCCCGGGCGAGTGCTACACGCTGCTGCTGACCGCCGGAGAGCGTTGCGGGAGCATGCGATGCCAGTTCGGTCAGTTCGACGAGTTCAAGCATCTGCGCTGTCTTCTCTTCATCGCCGCAGGCGTAGAGGATGTTTTCCCTGACGCTCATGTTCGGGAAGAGGGCATAGTCCTGGAAGACATAGCCGACGCGTCGAAGCTGGGGTTTAAGATGTTTGTGTCTGCCTATCCACTGCGTGCCGTTGACACTGAGATCTCCAGAGTCCGGTTGTTCAAGGCCGGCGAGCATACGCAG
>JBFEWT010000044.1:0-15540 GCA_041546225.1 Sulfurimonadaceae bacterium | reverse complement strand
GCTTTTGTTGAGACCCTTTGCGTCTGGAGCGGTTTCTCTTTAAGCTCTCCCTGATACTGCTTGACCAGTTCCGGGTTCTGCGCTATCAGGTTTGCGATATCCACCGCAAAAAGCGACAGCGGCAGCAATAGGAAAAATAAACGAAACATATAACCCCTCTTTAAAAATATTATTTTATCACAATAATAATTACGCTGTGATTAGCGCTTTAAGACGGGCATCCGCCGATATCGCCGAAATCGGCACTGCTGCCGCCGCCGCTGATCATCGTCTCGTTCTCGCGGATCGTCTTGCCGTTATGCGTGATGGTGTAGCTGATCTTGACACTGTCACGGATGGTATTGATGGTGGAGCAGTAGGTCTCGAGACTTGCCATGACCCAGCGTGCGGCCATCGTATCGTCCGCATCGGAATCAAAGCTGTACGAGAGGTGCAGCGTATTGAACTTCTTCGGGAAATCCTCATTACGTTCCGCGTCACCGTCGACACTCAGGTTTTTTACTTCAAACCCCTGGTTTTTCGGCATCATGATTATGTCCGTCGCGCTGCAGCAGATGATGCTGCTCAGGAAATACTCCATCGGCGTGATCTCCGGACAGTTGATGACAAAGCTGTTATTCTCAGTCTTCGCCTCGAACTTCATCCCTTCCTGGTGTGTTATCGTCGCTTTCATACGTCAAGTCCTTCCAAATAGTGTTCAAAATAGATGATCTGTTCCATCGTACGTACCGTCGCCGTACCGCCCTGCGAGGTACGGGCATTCATAGAATGGTCGATCGCAAGGAACGGCATGACGTTCTCGCCGATACGTGCGTCGATCGCTTTGAGGTGATCGTAACTGATGTCGCTCAGGTCGATCTGCAGCTCTTCGGCTTTGGCAACGGCTTTACCGGTGATGAAGTGTGCTTCGCGGAACGGGATGGCGCAGTGTTCGACCAGGTAATCCGCAAGGTCCGTCGCACTGAGGTGGCCCACTTTACACGCACGGTGCATATTGGCAGGTTTGACTGTCATCGTCCGCATCGCCTCTTTGAGGATCTGCAGCGAGATCTCTGCGGTCTCGACACTGTCAAAGACACCCTCTTTGTCTTCCTGGGTATCTTTGTTGTACGCCAGAGGGAGCCCTTTCATGACCGTCAACAGCCCGATCAGGTTTCCGTTGACGCGCCCTGTCTTGCCGCGCAGCAGTTCAGGGACATCCGGGTTCTTCTTCTGCGGCATGATGGACGAACCGGTCGAGTACTCATCGGAGAGCTCTACAAAACCGAACTCGTAGCTCGACCACATCACCAGCTCTTCGGAGAGACGGGAGATGTGCATCATCATCGTCGAGATGTTAAAGAGGATCTCCAGGGCAAAGTCGCGGTCGCTTACGGTGTCGAGACAGTTGACACTGACCGAGTCGAAGCCAAGCTCTTTGGCCGTCATCTCACGGTCGATATTGTGCGGTGTACCTGCCAGTGCCGCACAGCCCAGCGGGGAGAAGTTGTTACGCTTATAGCTGTCGACGAAGCGGTCGATGTCGCGTTTGAACATCGAGACGTATGCCAGAAGATGGAAAGCGAAGTTGATAGGCTGGGCATGCTGCAGGTGCGTCATGCCGGGGATGAGTGTCTGGGTATGTTCTTTGGAAAGCGTAACGATCACTTCCATCAGCTCTTTAAGCTGGGCAGAGATCTCAATGTTTTTACGAAGGACGTAGCGGCGGAAGTCTACTGCCACCTGGTCGTTACGGCTGCGCGCGGTATGCAGTTTTTTGCCGGCATCGCCAATAATGGCCGTAAGGCGTTTTTCAATCGCCATATGAAGATCTTCATCGCTGATCTTCCATTCGAACGCGCCCGACTCGATCTCGCTTCTGACCTGTGCCAGACCTTCGCGTATCGCTGTCAGCTCTTCACTGCTTAAAACACCCTGCTCCGCCAGCATCGCGGCATGCGCGAGCGAACCCTCGATATCTTCACGGTACAGTTTTCTGTCGAACATAATCGATGCATTGAATTCGTCCAGCAGTGACGCTGCGCCTTGGGAAAAACGTCCCGACCACATCTTTTCCATTGAGTCTCCATAAATAGTTATATAAAAGTTTGTATTTTACCCAATTTCAGGCCAATATGGTGGGATCTGTCCGAAAACAAAGAAATTCTAAAAGATAAGACGGGGGAAAAGTAAGGTAGGACTGACATCGCAAAGGATGTCAGAATATTTAGTTACAGGCTGGGACGTTGCCGCTGTCTTCGGCATACTCGGTCAGGAAATCCTCGATATGACGCGCTTTTTTCTTAAAACGTTTGTCTTGAAAATAGTCAAGTGCTTTTTTTGCTTTTTTGTCGCTAAGGTGGAGTTTTATGAGCTCCGTACCGTCATTGGACATGATACGTTCCCACTCGTCCATCGTTTTTGATGATGCCAGTGCCTGTCCGCCTCCGTGACATTTACGGCACTTTTTCACATACTCTTTCTGTCCTTTGTAAACCGCCGCATTTGAACTGCTCGACAATAACAATGCGACTGCACATACACCCAATGCTAATCTTTTCATAAATAACCAAACCTTATTTTATACTTGACTCATTTTACTTCAGTAATTCTAAGTTCTAGCTTATCAAAATTCTGTAATAACTATTTGATAACAAATGTTTCGATTTATCTGGGAGAAGAGTGCCCGCTGCGTGTTTTTTCTGCAGCGCTGCCGCACTTTTAAAGCTGGTAACGGCTTTCCAGATCATCCTGCAGTGTCCAGAGCCCCTTTGCTTTCAGTGCTTCTACGACGGACGGCGTACACTCGACATCGCCCGGCCATTCACGGGTAAAGCCGTCTATGGTACTTTTGTTCGTACCGTCAAGGCCGACACTCAGCCCCGAGATAAAAAGATCGCGCTGCGCATCGATATTGTTGACGACACGCCAGATAAGCATGTAGGGATTGCTGACATCGTTTTTGGCATGATCGACAAATGCGATGATGCGAAGATGCTGATAAAGCGGCATCAATGCCTCGAAACATTCGCGCACCGGCCGGTACTTCTCAAGGGTGATCACCGTTACCGGGTTGTTGGTGTGGCGCATATACTGCTGTAATGAGACCGCTTCGCCAAGAAGCTCTTTGACTTTAAGCAGCAGTTCATCATCACTCAGCATCTGCGGCGCTTCAACACTCGGAAGACCCGTCGCATCAATGCCCAGTTTTCCGCCGACAAGCGCTTCGGAACTCGAGTGGTCCAGCGCATCGTTTATCCCCTCGGAGATAAAGAGGCGTTTGGGGTTGAAACGGTTCAGAACATAGGTCGCGAGCGAATCGTAGTTGTTCAGACGCGGCCCTTTTTCGTCAATGAATATCGCATGTTTGACAAAGCTCATCTGCCCTGCGCCCCAGAAGACATGCATGAACTGCTTGGCATGCCCTTTGTAAAGCGGCTCCATCTTTGCCAGAATGAGGTTATGGAAAACACCGTTTTCAGGCATATGGTAGTCGATAAGGTCAGGCGCATTGGTCTTGAGCAGCGGAAGGAAGACCCGCTCGGTCGCCCATCCCATATATTTGTCTTCAAGCGGCGGCTTGCCGACGACGGTCGCAAGGTAGCAGGGGTCCTTCTTATGCGTGATCGCACTGACTTCCATGACAGGATACGGCTCTTCAAGCGTATAGTAGCCCGTATGGTCGCCGAAGGGACCTTCGATCCGCATCTTCTCCGGGTCGACCCACCCTTCGATGACGAAATCGACATCTTCTGGGATATAGAGCGGCGTGGTGATCGATTTTACGAGTCTGGCGGGCTCTTTTTTGACAAAGCCGTAGAGCAGCAGTTCGCTTACCCCGTACGGCAGCGGCGCCGTAGCACACCAGGTATAGAGCGGGTCACCGCCGATCGCGACGGAGACGGGCATCTTTTTGCCGGCCTTTTGGTACTGGTCGAAGAAGTGCGACGCATCTTTGTGGATCTGCCAGTGCATTCCCAGATGATTCTTGTCATAGACCTGCAGGCGGTACATACCGAGGTTGACCATCTCGCCGTCAAAGCTCTGAGTATAGACCTGGCCCATCGTGATGAACGGACCGCCGTCCTCTTCCCACGTCGTAAGGACGGGAATGTCGTTAAGGTCGACATCGTCGCCGGTCATCTTGACATGCTGACACGCCCCTTCGCCCTTAAGGCGCTTGGGAAAGACACTCTTCAATGAGAAGAGATCGCCGAGCATGCCGATCTTTTCACCGAAGGATGCCGGCGGCTTCATATGCAGGAGCTTCGTGATCTCGTCTGCCACATCTTCCACCCCTCTGCCAAAGAGCAGTTCGGTACGTTCAAAGGAACCGAAAAGGTTCATCAAGACAGGGGTCTCAAACGCTTTGCCGCTTTTTTTGCATACAGGCTTGGTAAAGAGCAGCGCCTTGCCGCCGTTCTCTTTTTTGACTTCGGCATAGGCAAGGTGGGGGATCTCAAGATAGATATCAAGAGGTTCGTCGATGACGGTGAGGAGGTCTTTGCTCTTGAGGAGTTTGATGGTACTTTGCATAGCCGCTGCTTAATCGGCCGTGTTGTCGGCCATGACTTCCGCACGTGCGAGAAGCTCTTTCGCACCGCGCTCTATCATGCGCTGACCCATCGCCTTGCCCAGCTCTTTGTAATCCTCTTTTTTACCCAGTTTTGTCTCGGTAAGGATCTCGCTGCCATCGGGCATCCCTAGGATCGACTTGACGATCACGTCGCCGTTCTCGAGTACCGTCGCGTTCACACCGATAGGTACGTGACAGCCGCCTTCGAGCATATCGACGAAATCACGTTCAATCGTTGTCTCGATCATACTGAACTCATCTTCCAGCCCTTTGGCGATCTTGATCACTTCAGGGTCGTTGATGGTCTGGATGCCCAGTGCCGCCTGCCCCATCGCCGGGATCATCTCCATAAGGCTGATCGGGTAGAAGTATTTCACCTGTGCACTCAGCTCCAGACGGTTGACACCTGCAGCAGCCAGGATGATCGCATCGTACTCGCCCTCTTTGAGTTTACGGATACGGGTGTTGACATTGCCGCGCAGCCACTTGATCTTCAGATCCGGGCGGATCAGCTTCAGCTGCATCTGACGACGGAGCGAAGAGGTGCCGACAACAGAGCCTTTAGGCAGAGAATCGATATCTTCATACTTTTCGCTCAGCATCGCATCGCGTACGTCTTCGCGTTCGGTAATGGCGACAAGCGGCAGCTCGTCCGGCGTGACCGTCGGTACATCTTTCAGCGAGTGGACCGCCATCTGCGCTTCTCCGCGCAGCATCGCCTCTTCGAGCTCTTTGAGGAACAGCCCTTTTCCGCCGATCTTGGATAGAGAGACGTCAAGAATCTTGTCGCCTTGCGATGTCATCGGCAACAGTTCGACTTCCAGACCCGGGTTTTGCGCTTCCAGTACCGCTTTGATATGTTCGGACTGCCACATGGCCAGTTTGCTTTCTCGGGTTGCAATGGTAAGTTTTTTCATCTCTTATTTGACCTTTACGTTTTGATAGAGTTTTTTGGATGCATCTTTTTTTCCGTCCATGAACACTGTCGGCGTGCCGTTGACCATCATGGTACGGGCAATCTTTTTATCGTTTAGAAACTGTGCTTCCACCGAAGCGTGTTTAATATCCTCGAGGGTTATGTTGCTGTTGAGTGTCTTATTAAAGGCGTCGAGGATCTTGGCATCGTCACTCTCGCGCGCATTGATCTCGATCTTGTAGAGTGCTTCAAGCACGTTTTTTCGTCCCTGATGTTCCGCGGCGATGGCCGCTTTTGTCAAGGTGACTGCGGCAGGGTGCAGCGATTCAAGCGGCATATGGTAGTAATAGACGGCAAATGTCTCCGGATACTGGCGCATATACTCCATCGCTTCAGGAATGAAACGGCGGCAGAACGGACAGAGCGGATCGGAGAAGAGTGCTACTTTATGCTCGGCGTCGGGATTGCCGGAGACAAGGTTCTCTTTTTTATAATACTCCGCTTTGAAGGCAGGGGCCATTGCATCGGCAATGCTTCTGCCCGTCTTCATGTTTATCAACTCTTTGGTGATGATATCGTCTTTGACGAAGTAGGTCATGCTTTGCGTGACCTCGCGCTCCTGACCGCCGACCTTGGCACGACCGTCAAGCTCGATCATATACGCCTGCCAGCCTGCCGGGTTTTCAAGAGCTCTCTTCTCGATGATATTAAGTTCCAGAGATACAATACTCGGGTTTTTCCCTATCCCCTGTTTTAAAAAGGCGATTACTTCTGCATCTGTAGCAGCAAGAAGGTTAGCGCTTATCAGCAGGGTGCTCAGAGACAATTTCGACATCAATGACATGGTCTTCCTTTTGTGTATGTTTGTGCGGGGTGCAATTTCCGTATTTTGCCGAATAACGGTTAACGAACATCTTCGTCAAGACGGTGAACTGCAGCAAAATGCCGATTATGTCGGTTAAAAAACCGGGTAAGATCAGCAAAATAGCCCCAAAGATCGTAAAGAGGTTCAGCGCCTGGAACTGGCGGAGGTCGATGCAGTTAAACGAAACTGCCCGCATATTCTCGCTCAGCGTCGCGCGGAAGTTCACCAGGATAGCCACACCGACGAAGGCGCTCGCTATCAGCTCCAGGAACGTCCCGACACCGCCGAGCAGTGATGCAATATTAACCGAGATGACTACTTCAAGAAACAAGTAGACAAGGAAATAGGGCATCTACAGCAGCTCCATGAGTCTGTCAAAGACTTCACCGACAGGTACATCGCTCTTTTCCATGCTTTTGCGGTCAAGAATCTGCACGGTACCGTTTACAAGCTCTTTTCCTACAATGACGGTGTATGGGAAACCGATAAGTTCGGCATCTTTCATCTTGAAACCGAAACGCTCTTTGCGATCGTCAATCATCGCTTCCACACCCGCTGCACGCAGTGCGCTGTAGAGTGCTTCGCCTGCTTCAAGCTGCGCCTCTTCTTTGATGTTTGAAACCATGACGTTCACGGCATACGGTGCAGTCTCTTTTGTCCAGATACACCCTTTTTCATCATGATGCTGCTCGATAACCGCCGCGATGAGACGGCTGACGCCCATACCGTACGTACCCATGACAAACGGCTCAGCCTGCCCTTTTTCATTCAGGAACTCCGCTTTAAGCGGCGTTGAGTAGACCGTTCCGAGCTTAAAGATATGCCCGACTTCGATTCCCTTGGTATAGTTCAGTTTGCCGCTGCAGTGCGGACAGCCGTCACCCTCTTTCACCTCTGCAAGGTCTGCAAACACTGCATCTTCGATAACGGAGAGGTCGACGCCGATAAAGTGGAAATCGGCTTCATTGGCACCGCAGATCATCTGTTTGGCGTCTTTGACGTCATGGTCAAAGATACATTTGACGCCCGTGACATCCAGCGGCCCGATAAAGCCCGGTACAAACCCGAGTGCTTCTATCTCCTCTTCGCTGACGTCTGCAAGCTCCAGTGCGCCTGCCGCATTGACAGCCTTGACCTCCTGAAGGTCGTCACATCCGCGCAGGAAGAAAAAGACGATCTCGCTGCCTTCGTCGTATACGGCACGTTTTGCGACCGTCTTGAGCGTGTAGTACGGGTCGACCTTGAAAAACTCGCTCAGTGCTTCAATACTCTTGACACCCTTTGTCGTAAAGCGGTAGAAATCCGCCTCGGGAGCTTCGGGTATCTCTGTGCGTGCAGCACGCGTCGCCGCTTCGATGTTCGCACCGTATTCGCAGCTGTCGCATACTGCCAGTGTATCTTCACCGCTGTCGGCGATGACCATGAGCTCTTTCGAACCCGAACCGCCGATTGCACCGCTGTCGGCTTCGACAATACGGAAATCAAGCCCCATGCGTTCGAGAATACGCTTATACGCGGCTTCCATGGCATCGAACTCGCGGTCAAGGTCTTCCGTGGAGGCATGAAAACTGTAGCCGTCTTTCATCATAAACTCGCGTGCGCGCATCAGACCGAAACGCGGACGTGCCTCATCACGGAACTTCGTCTTGATCTGATAGAGATTGAGCGGCAGCTGCTTATAGCTGTTGACGCGGTTTCGGACAATGTTCACCATCATCTCTTCGTGTGTCGGTCCCAGAACGAAAAGGTTCTCTTTACGGTCACGGAAACGGAGAAGTTCCTTACCGAACTTCTCGATACGCCCGCTCTCTTCCCACAGTTCTGCAGGCGTCACAAAGCTCAGGTCGACCTCCTGCGCACCGCAGCGTTCCATCTCTTCGTTAATGATCGTCTCGATCTTTTTCAGCACACGCTTGCCCAGCGGCATATAGTTGTACAGTCCGCTTGCCACCTGCGAAACAAATCCTGCGCGCGACAGGAAAATGTGACTTGGAAGCACGGCGCCGGTAGGTGCTTCCTTGGTGGTTGGAATATACGCTTGCGTAAATCTCATTAAAATCCTTTAGAGTGCTTTGTTAGTTTTTAAAATGGTCAGGAAGACGTTCACTCTCGTCTTCGAAGAGGTATTCAAAAGAGTCTATTATCGCATCGGAACGTTCATGATCGCGCATTTCACGCAGCTGCGATGTCACATCATGCAAAAAGCGGTTCATCACCTGACGCGTCGCTTTATGCAGTTGTGCTTCATACTCTTTGGGTATAAAGCCTTTCTCCAGGACCCGCTGGCTTTCGCACGCGGCGTCACTGTAGGCTTTGCTGTAGATCTTCTTGATAAGGGGCTCGACCGATAGGCTTTTCAGCCACTCGAAGAAGCTGACCGTATAACGTCCGACTATCGCGAACGAGGCTTTCGCTTCATCTTCGCGCAGCGCCATGTTCTCATTGACGATGCATTTGAGATCGTCCACCTGGAAGAGATCGATATCGTCACACGCAGAACATTCGATATCGCGCGGTACCGCCATGTCGAACCAGTAGCGTTTAAACGAACAGCGTCCGATCATATCTTCCGTGATGATAGGCTTGAGTGAGCCCGTCGATGTAAAGAGGAGTTCAAACTCGTTGATCGCGGCAGGAAGTGCAGAGAGGTCAAGTACCTGCGCACCGACCTCTTCCGCGATCGCTTCGGCTTTTGCGCGGGTGCGGTTCATGATGACCACGTTTGCCCCGCCGGAGACCAGGTGTTTCGCCGTAATGACCGACATCTCTCCCGCCCCGATGATGAGTGCGCGTTTTCCCTCAAAAGAACCGATGCTCTGCTTCGCCTGGTCGACGGCGACACTCGCCACGGAGACAGGTTTGGACGAGATATCGGTGACATTGCGTACTTCCGCAGCACATTTGAACGCGTAATGGACCGCCCGTGTCAGTTTCTGGTCGCAGTAGCCGTTCTCTTTTGCAAAACGGTACGCATCGCGGAGCTGTCCGCCGATCTGCGTCTCACCGATGACCATAGAGTCAAGCGAACTTGCGACACTGAAGAGGTGGTGAATAGCGCTCTGATCGTCAAAGACATCGGCGATCGAGCGGAGTTTTTCGCTGCTGATACCGGAGTGTGTGCCAAGGACGGAGAAGATATGCGTACTTGCATCATGTACGGCGTTGCAGCTGCAGAGGATCTCCATGCGGTTACAGGTCGAGAGCAGGATGGCTTCGTTGACAGCTTCATGGTCTCTGATATTCTGCAGGGCAGTGTGCACCTTGGAATCATCGGGAAAAGCGAGTTTCTCCCTCACTTCCAGTGCCGCATTCTTATGGGTAAAACTAATTATCAGGTAATGCATCAGTACTTTCTTTCCATCATCGTCTCGATGATCCGGATCAATTCGCTTTCACCCGGCACGGCGGCTTTTGCATCATCTGAGAGCGATCTTGCCAGTGCATAGGATTTCTCTATCGTCTTGTGCTCATGCATCTTGCCCATGATCCAGTCGGCATCCGCACTCTCAAGCTGCTTGCCGTGGAAAGCTTTGAGCTTCGCTTTATCGTCATCGCCAAGCGCATGGTAGAGGTAGATGTACGGCAGGGTGCATTTGCCCTCTACGTAGTCGTTAAGGGCCGGTTTTCCGAGTGTCGCCTCATCGGCGACGATATCGAGGATATCATCGATGATCTGAAACGCCAGTCCGAGGTTCTTGCCATACACGGCATAGGCGTCAGCATCTTTGCCGCCAAGCAGCGCCGCGCCTTTGGCCGAAGCATCAATGAGCGCCGCAGTTTTAAGGTAAAGCATGTCGAGGTAAACATCCGCATCATCGTTAAACGCCTCTGCCATACGCACATCCATCATCTCACCCACAGAGAGGGCCGTAACGGCATCTGCCACACAGCGTGCGACCTCTTTGTCAAAGGCGACCAGTGAACTGAAGGCTTTTGAATAGAGCACATCCCCGAGCATGATCGCCGTTTTGCTTCCCTCTGTCGCATTGACAGACGCTGCACCGCGGCGCAGCATCGCGTCGTCGATGACGTCGTCATGCAGCAGGCTTGCAGCGTGGATCAACTCGATGATAGCGCCCAGTAAAGAAGCGTCTGCCGCATCGGGTGCTATCAAAAGCACGAGCTTGGCCCGTAACCGTTTACCGCCTTTGAGTGTTCCAAAGAGACGACTCACTTCCTCGTTGCCAACCTGATTAACAAGTTCATGCATCTGCTGTTCGACATGTTCAAGCATTGTTTACCTGTTCTCCTTAAGAATATCCAATAGCAGCTCGTTCTCTACGTCTTTCATAAAGAGGTCAAAAACGGCTTCGCCTTTTTCAAAATTAAAATCGCTGAACTTGATCAACAGGTAGGGCATTGCCCCGTATCGCTCTCCCGGAGGAAGAAGCTCGACCCTGAAACTGCGGTTCTTATTGCGAAGGTAGAGCACATGATGCCCCACAAAGCCGTCAAAATGGCGTATGACGACCAGCCCTTCGTTTTTATAGAGTGTCCACCGAAACTTCAAAAGCTTTTCAAAGCCTTCGCTCTTCACGACGATCTCGGAAAACTGATCTTTTTTCAGTGTGATGCTTTTATGCAGCTGCCAGTTCCCTGCCCAAAGCACGGCAGGCAGGAGCAGCCAAAGCGTCAGAAAGCATACTCTCCTACGCATTAATCAGCATGATACCGGGAGATGTGCTCTTTTTTGCTGCCTGCGAAAATAGTATCTTATCTTCAAAAAGATCATACATCTGGATATCCATTCTAAAAATCCGCATATTATAGCACTTCAACTCTTACATTTGTAAACGCAAAGAGTAATATGCCGCGAGTCGTTTGATCTGCGAGACTATACGAACGGTAAAGTAACAATAAAACGCGGCGCCGCCATTTGAAAAATGATTTCCTCTCTGAGCATCAGACCACAGCTCTAAAAATAAAAATATTTTATAAAAGAAGTGTCGTATTTTTATCACGTAGTTGTGTGATTAGACGAATGTAGAGGTTATAGTCGCAATGAACGCTTCTAGCGCCATTGCTGTTTCGCCTTGCGGTGCTCTTTTGCCATGCTGCGCAGTGTCTCCGGACTGATCGGCTTGATATGCGGCGGCAGGGGTGTTTTTGAAGCAGCTGTGCCCGCCCCCGGTACCGCCACACCCGAAGGGGCCAAAGTGTTCATTGCACCTGAGGGCGCGATCACCGCATACTCATACGCTTTGGACGTATGGCTGTACAGAGCGACATAACCGTTCTCCAGCGCGACCCAGTTAAACCATTCGTCACCCTTCATCGCAGCGCGGAACTGACTGCCGTCAGGCTGTGTGAAGAGACGTTCTCCGGGTACAGCCGGAGCAGCGAATGCCACGGAACCCAGCAGCAACATCAACATGATCAACTCTTTCATATTTTGCTCCTTACGGCAATGCTACATCAAGGTACATCGTTGCGCCGGCAGCGGAGATGTTGGTGACGCTAATGCCATCATTCGTGTTGTCGTAGCGCCGGCTGTTCGGTGTCGTTGCCGGGGTGAAGTCGGTCTTGTTCCCGGCGTAGTAGAGGTTTGTCCGCGTACCCCAGCCGGCTCCCGAATCGAGTTCGGGGTCATTTGCATCTTCGATGTCCACAAGCTTATGGGTCTCGTCCGTATTGCCCGCCTGGTTCTCATCGATATGCCAGATGGCCATGCCGCCCTCATACGTCGCGTAATCCAGCGCAAAAAGGCCGCGGTCATAACCGCCGGCCGCACGGTTCTCTATAAGAAAGTACTCACCTGTATTGCCCGTCACTATCCGCAGGACATTGTAGCTGCCGCTGTCCGTACCTGCCAATGCGATATTGTTTGTACTGACACTCACCGTCGTCGGTGATATCCAGCCGTTTTGCAGCTTGCTCCAGGCACTCATATGCACCGGTGTCGCACCGTAATCCTCATCGGCACTCTGGTACGCCCAGCTTCCCCCGCCCATCAGACCGAAGCTTCCTATACCTTCGGATGAGTAGTCCGTATCGTAAAGGTCGGGAAGCGAGAAGGCCGCATGGCCAAGCTCATGCGCGATAATGCCAATGGTCGCATCATGACTCCAGAAATGGCGTTCGCCAAAGCGCGAATACCCGCCGCCGGAGGCGCAATCCATCACCTTTACGCCATCGAGCGTCGGTGCATCGGCACCGTACTGTCCGTACAGGCACCATGCATGGGCCCAGATGCCCGGAGCAGCGCCCGTCGCGGACTCTCCTCCGGCGACCAGGAACATGACCTGCAGTTCATCACTTTCGATCGCACCGTCGCCATCAGTGTCATACGCCGCGTAGTCGATATAAGCATCAGCAAGGTTTGCGGCACTCACCAGACGGGTCACAAAATCATTGACATCCCCCGGATGCGTTTCAGCCAGCTGCACCGTGACAATACCGTCATTGGCCGTGCCCTGACTCTCGTTTGCCGGAACGAATGCATACTGCCCGTACGAGACCTCATCGAAATAGTCGTTAAGCTCGCCTCCGCTGTAACCGAATATCTTTGAAGCCCATGTAGCCGCACTGCTGACAAAGGTATGGTTGCTGAACTCGAGACGGATGATGAGCAGCGGCTGCTGTGTAAGCGTTGCACTCTGCGCCAGGACCGTTAGAGCGAAACTCTTGGTATCGCTAACACTGTTCTTGGTCACGGTTGCGGTATAGGTCACATTGACATCGTCAGAGCCAAAGGCCGGTCGTGTGACGGCGCCGCTGTCTGCGATATAAGCTGTATTGCTGCTGCTCCAGCTGATCGTCGTGTCGTTGAGACCTGTCAGAGGCGGCAGCAAGTCACTGCGGATCTCGCTTTCAAGCGTGTTGCTGCCTTTAAAATCATTGAAGGTGAGTGCCGCTATGGCCTGCTCCACACTCTCCGCATCACTCAAGACAGAGACCGCACTGCTACTGCTACTGCTGCTGCCACTGTCGCTGCAGCCGGTAAGTAACATAAGCAAAAATACCACTGCTGCGCAGAACTTCATAACCGAACCTTCTTATATTCCATTCTCTATTTGTACATTAAAATGATTTAATGACGTCTTACTGTCTATACATAGTTATCAAATAAATAATATAAAAAAGTTCATCTGGATATACTCATTTTCAGAGATTACAACAAAAGTATAAGGAAAAACATTGCGCATCTTCATACTCTTCATCCTTACAGTAACTGCCCTTTTCGCTGCAGACAACTACAATCTCCTGACGCCACAGGAGAAACATGTCATTGTCGACAAAGGCACAGAACGCCCGTTCAGCGGGAAGTACAATGACTTTTTTCAAGCAGGTTCGTATCTCTGCAAACGCTGTGACACGCCCCTTTACCGCTCGGACGACAAGTTCAAGTCCCACTGCGGCTGGCCCAGTTTTGACGATGAGATCAAGGGTGCCGTCAAACGTATTCCCGATCCCGACGGGTACCGTACCGAGATCGTCTGTGCCAACTGCGGCGCGCACCTCGGCCACGTCTTCAAAGGAGAACAGCTGACCAAAAAGAACCTGCGCCACTGCGTCAACTCCGTCTCGCTGAAGTTTGTACCCGATGTACGTGAGAAAACAGCCTACTTCGCCGGCGGCTGTTTCTGGGGTGTCGAGTACCATTTTGAAAAGCTCAAAGGGGTCTCGGAAGTTGTTTCCGGCTATATGGGCGGGCAGAAGAAAAACCCGACCTACCGCCAGGTCACACGCGGCACTACCGGCCATGTCGAAACGGTAAAGGTCACTTATGATCCTTCACAGGTCAGTTTCGAGACGCTGGCCAGACTCTTCTTCGAGATCCACGACCCCGAGCAGCGTGACGGACAGGGACCCGACATCGGCAGCCAGTACCTCTCGGTCGTTTTCTACAATGACGAAGCGGAGAGAGCCGTCACCGAAAAGCTCATCGGCATTCTAGAGAAAAAAGGGATGAACGTCGCTACCAGCGTCAAAAAAGTGACCCCGTTCTATAAAGCAGAAGATTATCATCAAGACTACTACAAGCGTACGGGAAAACAGCCCTACTGCCATACACGGGTTAAGCTGTTTGACTAGCGGATATTCATCTCATGCATGTTCAGGTCGATCGTTTCGATGATCTTCAGGAGCATTGCGAAGTCCCGGTGCAGAGTGAATATCTCGTCGGGGACATCCCTGCTTTCAAGGGAGAACTCGAACTTGTTCTCACTGTTTTTGAGCATGATGAACATCCACTCTCCATGAAGCCGGATATAGATCTTGCTCGCATGCAGTTTGGCCAGTTTTGTCAGGTTTTCCATGAAGGTGTGCGTCAAAATATAGTGCGCCAAAACCTTGTCCGTACCGTAGACGGCAAAATGGTTCTCGAACTCGGGGTCGTCCATGCGGATAAGCGCGTCTTCAAAAGGGAGCGATGACTGAATGGACTTTTGAAGCCCTTTGCCAACAAAACCGCCCTCTTTTTCCAGCGTGTCGGGGCCGATGTAGAGATGCCCCGCCACACTCCGGTTGAAATGGAGCATCAGCAACTCCCCCTTGTAGCTTGCCTCGCCGTACTCTTCGTTGTAGGTACTGACATTGCAGTAGTGAAAATTAACCTCACCATTGCGCCCGGTGATGATATCGTCCATGACCAACTCGGAGCGCCCATATCCGCTGACACTCTTCAGATTCTCATCAAACTCCTCCGCGGAGATATTTTCAGGCAGGTAGTGCTCATAGGGGTTAAAGAAGAGCTCCATTACATACCCCTGAGCGATATGGTGTTTTTCATGCTCTTTAAAGGCCAGATAGGACGCGTACGTCACATACTCCCACTCCACGCCCTGCTCTTTGCAAAAGAGCTCTATAAACCGCTTGATGACACGGAATTTCGCCGCATCGTTAATATCTTTGATCTGCTCAAGAATGACGCCGCGCCGGATATACCAGTAGATCGCGCCGGTAAGCAGCAGTATGGTGCCCCCTCCGACGGTCTGTCCCTTGTTCAGCAGATAGAGCCCCATCGGGAAAAGCATCAGCCACATGATATTGAGCGGAAAGCCCCACATCCCCCGGGGACGTGCGGCTTGTCCTATCGTATATTTGTACGCATACAGCTCTTTGTTAAGCGGCGCATAGCGGCGTTCGAGCTCGCGCGTGCTGCTCTCTTTCATGGCTGCATCGCATTCGCGAAATAGGCATCATAGATATAGTAAAGAGCCATGACCGGGAAGGTCGCGACATCCAAAGCGACACTGAAGGGAT
>JBFEWT010000192.1:0-2952 GCA_041546225.1 Sulfurimonadaceae bacterium | reverse complement strand
CGATGGCGAAATCAAGAGCCTCCTCGGCGCCCCGGATCTCCTTCAGCTTCCTGTCGAAGTTCTCCTGGCTGAAGATGATGCCGTCGGCGTAAGAGAGGAGGTAGTCGTAGTACTCCCCCGGGTAGCTCTCCTCGGGCTCGACCCGGAACGGCGCGAGCAGAAGATCGGCATGTTCATCACCAATATGCTGCTCAGCCTCTTCCCCGTCATGAGTCTCTACCTTGTACTGGCCATCAGTGTCATCCATGCGCGCCATCAGAAGAGCCATATCTATGTCTACCTCTTTTTCTCGCTGCTGATCTACTACGGTGCGACTATCGGTCTGCAAAAAGTTTTGGGATTCTATACCATCCCGCTCGTTCTTGGGGTATGGTTCATCGTTACCTACAGCCTCTATCGCAGAACCGTTCTGGCCCGTTTCTAAATGCGCGTAAAACTCACCCTAAGTTACAACGGCAGTGCTTTTGAGGGTTCCCAGCAGCAGCTCCATACCGGGCATACCGTCATGGGAACGCTGCACGCGGCCCTGATGCGGCTGCAAATAGACACGAAGCTGGTAGCCTCGGGGCGCACGGACCGCGGTGTACATGCTACGGGGCAGGTCGTGCACTGTGACCTTCCCGAGTACTGGAGCGACCTGTGCAAACTGCGCCGTTCCCTTTCGCATCAACTCCCCTCAACTATCCATATCCGTCACATCGAACACGTATCCGATGCCTTTCATGCACGCTACTCGGCCAAACGCCGCGTCTACCGCTACATCCTCAGCGACGAAGAGCCAAACCCTTTCGAGGCAGACTTTATCACCTTCGTCCCTTCGCTCGATTTCGAACGCATCAGTGAAGCCATACCGCTCTTTGTCGGCACCCATGACTTTACCTACTTCAAAAAGAACGGCTCGGATGTCACCCACTATGTCCGTACCGTCTACAAAGCTTTTGCCTACCGTCACCGCGGGAAGACCATTCTTTACTTTGAAGCCAACGGCTACCTGAGAAGCCAGATACGCCTGATGGTCGGATTTGTGCTGCAGATCAGTGAAGGGAAGCTCACAACCGGGCAGTTGCGTGAGCAGCTGGCGCTCGAAGCGCACCACGCCATTCGTATCGCACCGCACAACGGCCTCTACCTTGCACGCATCAAATACTGACACTATGTCACGTACTTAATGCTTCTCTAACTTAATTTTTATTATTCTTTATCCTACGTTTACAAAAGGTCACGAATGCAGCTTCTCCTTGTCGATGATATGAAACTGATCAACAATACCCTGCACGACCTTTTCACCAAAAAGGGGTATAAGGCAGATCAGGCCTTTACCCTGGCCGAAGCCCTCGATCGCATTTCCGAAAAAGCCTATGACTACATTGTTCTTGACCTTATTCTCCCCGACGGAGAGGGCGAGGAACTCTTGCAGAATGTCCTGCGCGGTTCCAAACGCCAAAGCCGCATCATCGTACTGACCTCTGATGACGACATGCAGCGCCGCCAATACTTCTTTCAAAACGGCGCACTGGACTATTTTGTCAAGAACCAGTCCCTGGAGTTCATCGCCAGCAAGATAGATAAACTTATCCAGAGTACCTCCGAGAACCATAAGAGTACCATCGCGGTTGTGGATGACTCCACTTTTATGCGCAACTCGCTCAAATCACTGTTGGAAGTGCGCAACTACCGTGTCATAACGGCGTCCAATGCCAAGAGCGGTATGCAGATGCTCATGGAGGATGAAGCATCACTGCTCATCCTCGACCTGGAGATGCCGAACATGCGCGGCGACGAGATGCTCGACAAGCTCAAACGCAATCCGCGTTTTATCGAACTGCCGGTCATCATCCTCTCGGGAAGTAACGACCGCGACGCGATAGCAAGGGTGATGAAGTCCGGAGCCGATGACTTTATCCAGAAACCTTACGCGGCGGAAGAGCTTCTGCTCAAGGTCGATGCATTCATCAGTTCCCACCGCAAAGCGAGAGCACTCGAACACCGCGAGCAGCTTCTGCAGGAGTATCAGCGCGTCGTCGATATCGCCGATATTGTCTGCAAGACCGACCCCGAAGGTGTCATAACCTACGTCAATGACCAGTTCTGCGCCTACAGCGGCTACTCGGCCCATGAGCTCCTGGGCCAAAAGATCAGCATCGTCCGCCATCCGGAGATGCCCGATGAGTTTTACACCGAGATGTGGAAGACCATCAGTGGCAAACGTTCATGGTCGGGCTATTTCCGCAACCGCCGAAAAGACGGCTCGGACTACTACATCGACAGCACCATTGCCCCGCTGCTCGACGAAGAGGGCGAGATCGAGCACTATATCGCGCTCAGCCATGACATCACCGCGCTCATGCAGGCCAAAGCGATCTCTGAAGAGATCGCCCATGCCAAGTCGGAATTCCTTGCACATCTGAGCCACGAGATCCGTACGCCGCTCAATGCCATCAGCGGCTATCTTCACCTGCTGCTGCAGGGTGATCTGGACAATACCCAGCGAAAATACCTCGATGTCGTCGACAACAGCTCCAAGATGCTTATGGACCTCATCAACAATATCCTCGATCAGGCCAAAGCGCAAAGCGGGAAACTCGAGCTCAACCCGGAACCGACCTCGCTGAAGAACGAGCTTGAACCCATCATCAGCCTTTTCAATGCCAAGGCGAACGAAGCGGCCATACGCCTGCTGGTCTTCATCGACCCGCGTTTGCCAAAAAGGGTCGATGTCGATGTATTGCGCCTCAAACAGATCCTCTCAAACCTCATCGGGAATGCCATCAAATTCACCCCCGATGACGGCGAAGTGCGTGTAACCATTCGTCAGAAGTCAAAAACAGAGGAGCATGTCACTGTTGAGTTTACCGTTGAAGACACCGGTATCGGTATCAGCGAAGAGGCGCAGGACAAGATCTTCTCCCCTTACCTTCAGGCGACGAATACGATCGCCAAACATTTCGGCGG